>NZ_JAYGIN010000006.1:0-80430 GCF_034931005.1 Arcicella sp. LKC2W | reverse complement strand
ATACCATGTTTTATGAAATCAAATTGGGTTTAGGGAAATTGTAAAATTAAAAGTACCAACTATTCGCCGCTGAACTTCCCGAAAGTTTAAAACTTTCGGGAGGTTTGTCCAAGCCAAATATGGTACGTTATTTTTTACAATTTCCCTTAACATAATTTAGACGTTGCAGGCAACGTCTCTACGGAGAAAATATTAACCATATAATTAAATGAATACAAAATTACAATCAATGTCAAACCTGCAACAGCGGGTTATTGCAGCGGTTATTGCCGTACCTTTTCTAATATTTTGCATGGTTTTTAGCGACTGGACGTTTTACGGACTTTTTGCTTTAATTGCGATTTTAGCACAATTAGAGTTTTATAAATTATTAGGCTTAAACGGAAACGAACCCCTCACCTATTATGGTACTTTTTGCGGTTTTGTGTTAGTCACTATCACATTTTTGATTGAAAAAGGTGTAATTCCAGAGGCAAATTATTACATTCTTTCGCCTTTAATGACTTTGATTTTCTTCATAAAATTATACAAAGCTCAAGACGATAAACCTTTCAGAAACATTGCTTATACATTTTTGGGCGTTATTTACGTGGCTTTGCCATTTGCTTTAGTTATTATTTTGGCATTTTTAACTTACAGATTTAGCTGGCAACGTCCATTGGGTTGTTTATTGCTTTTATGGGCAAGCGACACGGGTGCGTATTTTGCAGGTACAAAATTTGGAAAGACTAAATTATTCGAGCGAGTTTCTCCCAAAAAATCATGGGAAGGTAGCGTTGGTGGATTTTTAGCTTCAATGGGCGTTGCGTTCATTTTGTCACAATACTTTTTAGACCTAAAAGCATGGCAATGGTTTGGTTGTGGAGCAATTATCGTGGTAGCAGGAACTTACGGAGACTTAGTAGAATCACTTTTCAAGCGTAGTATCAAAATCAAAGATTCAGCCTCAACAATTCCAGGACATGGTGGTTTCCTTGACCGTTTTGATGGACTTTTATTGTCGATTCCGTTCATCATTACATTTTTAAAATTATTTTCATAAAAGTGTTGAGAATCAGGGTTTTAGGTTTTAGCAATTAATAGTCTTCTAACCCCTAAAACTAATACCTTATCGGCACTCTCTACCATTTGTCGCAGACTAAAATTAAACCACAGATTCTACTGATTTAACGGATTTACACGGAAAATTAAAACTCCGTTAGAGGAATTAATCTGTTTTATCCGTATTAGTTGTGGTCTAATTTTGTATTACGAAAAAGAGTAGATAATTCAGTACTTTGATTACGCTAAAGATTAGAAATACGTTAAAATCTGTTAAAGACAAACCATTTTATTATCAGCATCGTTTATTTTGTGTAAGTTTACATTCTTCTATATTATTTTAAGATGTCAAGACAAAATCAACATATATTTTTAAGCAAAAAAATAAAGAAAATAGCGAATCTTAAGCATTTGACTATTAGCTTTTTAGCACTATTTATTGCCAGTTTTCTAAGTCTCTCAGCACTTGGTCAACATAATAGTGGTTCAATCGTTTTTCAAGGAAAAGTAGTAGCAGCCCGCACCTCAGAATTCTTACCAAACGCCTACGTTTTCAATGTGCAGTCAGGTAGAGGAGCATTGACGGATGACTTAGGAAATTTTACGTTATATGTTTATCCTGGAGATAGTTTGGTGTTTAGTTATGTAGGTTATAAGAAGAAATATTACATCATCCCTTATATTTTAGAACAGACACAAAGTGCCATTATTCACATGGCTGAGGAAATACGACAATTAGCCGAAGTAAAAGTTTATCCATACAATACCGAAGAGGCTTTCAAAAAGGCATTTTTAGATATGAAACTGGAAAATGAAGCAGGACGTAGAGCTTTAGAGAAAAATTTAGAACAATCAAATCTCAATGTCTTAGCCTTGCAAGCTGGTTTGAGTGGAGCAGGAAACTTCCGAAATTTCTCCGACCAAATGACTTATGGCATGGCAAATAGAAACTTCGTTCAAAGTCCAATCATGGCATTAACTAATCCATTTGCTTGGATGAATTTTATCAAATCGGTGAAAAATGGAGATTTAAAACGAGACGATTATAAAAAAGCCTATCAAGATGCTCCAACAGAAGGAATCTCTCGTCAAAAATTTATGTCAGAATTGAAAAAAGGAAATTGAGAATAGAGAATAGATGATAGAGTATAGATGATAGAGAATAGATGATAGAGAATAGATGATAGAGAATAGATGATAGAGTATAGATGATAGAGTATAGATGATAGAGAATAGATGATAGAGTATAAGTGATATTCAACCATACCCTCCATTCTCTAATATCTACCCTCTATTATCTAATATCTAACCTCTATTCTCTAATTTCTAACCTCTATTCTCTAATATCTACCCTCTATTCTCTATTCTCTAATATCTAACCTCTATTCTCTAATATCTAACCTCCATTCTCTAATATTTAACCTCTATTCTCTAATATCTAACCACTCTTTTATCTAATTAATGGAATTTATTACCGAATCTTACCGTATCCGTATTACCGAAGTTGATGCTCACAGCAAATTAACTATTCCCGCTCTTAATGGACTTTTGCAAGAAATGGCTTGGCGACACTCGGTCGTAGCTAAAGTTTCAGTTCATGATTTATCCGCTCAACATAATATTTCTTGGGTACTTTCACGCTTAAAAATCTGGATTGACCGCTTGCCAAATTACGACGAAACCGTAACGGTAAAAACATACGTCCAAGACATTGATAAATACTTTTATCACCGAGATTTTAAGGTTTTTGACCAAGAAGGCAACGAAATTATCAGAGCCAATAGCGTTTGGGGATTGATGGATATTGTACGTCGCAGAATTACGTCTGTACCCGATTGGATGCGAGCGATTACTCCAACTGATACCAATGAAAAGTATGTAGAGAAGGTTTCAGGCAAGATTTTAGGAATCAGTAATGTAGAAACAGAAAGACGTTTTGATATTCGTTGGCATGATATTGACTCAAATCAGCACGTAAATAATACCAAATATGTGGAATGGCTTTTGGAAAGTATCCCGACCGACACTTTAAATAATGGAACGCTTCGTTCTATTGATATGATTTTTAAGAATGAAAGTATTTTCGGAGATAAAATAACAACCCAAAGCCAATCAATTGAACATGGTTTCATTCATCGAATCTTAAACCAAAATGGTCAAGAATTAGTAACTGGAGAAACTATTTGGTAGTAGCACAGGATTCCATCCTGTGATTAAATTTTCAAAAATACAGGATAGAATCCTGTGCTACTTTTTCAAAAATACAGGATAGAATCCTGTGCTACTTTTTCAAAAATACAGGATAGAATCCTGTGTTACCTTTTCAAAAATACAGGATAGAATCCTGTGTTACCTTTTCAAAAATACAGGATAGAATCCTGTGTTACTTTTTCAAAATCTTTCCTGCTCTACTTCTGAATCCTGCCGACTGAAAGGGGAATTGTTCTTCCAAAATAAAGTGTAATTCTTCTTTTAATTCGGGATAAAATTGAGTTAAATTATCAATAATAGTCATCGAAAAAGCCTTGATTGCAACTGCCTCCGCAGGGTTTTTCAAATAATTAAAACATATCTCGGCAATTATTCCGTGTAAATTTTCTGGAATATCAACGTCCTGCAAAACCCTCACAGTATTTCGTTTGATGGCATCGTGCAAGCCTTCATTTTGCAGATTCAAAATGAGTCTTTCAATATATGGTGTAATCAGAAAATGCCAACGGTCAATGCAATGAATCATAATACCCGCTGCGTATTGATTTTTACGAGTATTTCCTTCAAAAAATATATCCATTAAATCTGCAAAATGTTGCGGAGAGCCATCAATCCAATGAAGAATTCGCTTGGTTTCAGTCTGAGAATTGTATTCGGGAAGAGATTCTTTTAAGTTCATTAAATGATGTCTGATTTATTAATGACAAATTTAATGAGTTGTATTGATTAAAATCTATCGTTGAGCCACCAAAGCCATTGGAGCAATGTTTGGTTTTTTCAAAATATATTGAGCCATTACAGGAAAATGGTCGGAGAAATTAATGCTTGGAATGGTTTTACAAGATTGAACTTGCCAATCAGAACTAAAAAATTGCTGGTCGATACGCACGCAATACGGGTGACGATTGAGCGTAAAACCAAGCCCTTGCCCAGCTTCTTCAAAAGCATTTCTGAAATTCAAACTCAATTTACCATAAGTATAACTGAAGGGCGTTTCATTAAAATCTCCGCAAATAATAACAGGATATTTACTGCCAACAACATAAGATTCTACTTCTGCCACTTGTTTATCACGAGCATTGAAACCTTCTTTCAAACGAGTCATCGTGTCGGAGATTTCAAAAAGGAAACGTTTAATTTCTCCTTGTTTGAAGGCATCAAAAGCCTTATTTATCCTCACTCCCATCGACCAAAGGTGCGTATTTACAATTCTGACGGTATCATTTCCATAAACAACATCGGCACAAATAAATCCATTGATATTGGGTGCAGCTACTCGATTCCAGATTTTACTATATTGTTTTACAATCGGATATTTGGTAAAAATTGCCAAACCAACTGCTCTGTCTTCTGAGAAATTAGTCAATTTTACAACCTTATTATTGTACTGATTTTCAATTTGTTGGTTAGGTGAATATTCTTGAAAACACGCAATATCTGCTTGTAAATCTGTTAAATTATTGTCTGCAATTCTTGAAAAACTTTCACTATTAAAACTCAATACATTTAAAGAATTAGAAGCGACATTTTGGGTCTTTTCATTGCTAACACCCACAAATCGTTTAAGAATTGGCAAGGCACACAAAACCCACACAATGCCAATTGTGGCAATCATTTTTTGTTTTTTTAGCAATAAATAAACAAAGGCAAATGTGGCAAGTAATAAGGCAAAAGGCAAGGTCATCATGATGAAACCTGCTATCCAATGATTAAAAATTGGATAATAACAAAATGACATCGAAATGAAAAGGTAAATTAAGCAGGAATATGCTTTGGGGAATTGATGAAAGAAACGGTACGCAGATTTTAATCCATCAAAAGTGCCTCTTGACAACTCTTTACAAAACTGCAAGAGGAAACTTTTATAATGATGAATTGACGGCAACATATCTTTATTAAATTGAATCAAAAAAATGAAATAAGTCCTAAATAAGTAATCTTTAGCTTTTAAGCGTGAGAAACATTATTTAGGACTCAAAATGTACACTTAATTATTTTACTTCAAAAGCTCCGTTTCCAATTTTGAAACCTTCTGAATATAACTCAATACTGTATTTCCCAGCTTTGTAAGCCGAACCTTTTCCATAAAGAATATCTACTTTTTGGTCATTGTTTTCAAATGGAATTCCTTGTTTTACACTGTATCCAACTTCTTTTCCATCAAATTGTAAAGTTCCACCTTTTCCATCTTCGCTAACCACTGCACCGTTTTGGTCAAGAATTCTTACAAAAATATCTTTCGTGTTTTTTTCCGCTACTGGATTAGAAGGCATGATGAAAGAGATTTTCAAACGGTCAACTTTAGATGATTTGTACAAACCTCCTTCACGAAGTTTTCCATTAGATGCCACCGCTGCCACTTGTACGTTAATAGCTTTCATAGCCGTTGCTAAAGTCACTTTACGTTTCAAATCATCATTTTGAGCTGTGTAAGAAGCAACTGTTTGCGTTAAACCTTCTTTCTCTGTTTTTAAACCTGTATTCTCCGTAATTACTTGTTGTTTTTCTTCTTCAAGTGTTTTTGTACGAGCCAAAAGAGTACCGTTTTCTTCTTTTAATTTTCTGATGTCATCATCTTTTACCACCAAGAAGTTTTCGTATTCTTTGATTTTTGCATCGTATTTTGCTACTGAGAAATTAAAATCTGACTTCAATTTCTTTTTATCGTCTTCTAATTGAGCTTTTACGTTTTCTAATTCTTTAATGTTTCCACCCAATTGTTTTACTTCGGTAATTTTAGTGTCTAATGCTCTTGAAATTGAATCAAGTTTAATTTGGGTTGATGATAATTCTTCAACTTTGGTAGTTAATGATTTTTGAAGTTCGAATGTCTCGTTTCTTGCTCCCATGAACAAATAACTTAATAAAGCGACAACTCCGATTAATACGCCAATGGCAATTTTAAAAATACCTTGATTGTTGTTAGATTCCATATTGATTTTGAGATGGTTTTGTTTTACCATACAAAGCAACAAAATGGAAGTTAAAGAGGGGTTAAAGCCAAATTAAAATTAGCTTAAAGTGTAGGTGTACATGATAAATTGTTAAGTAGTGGGGAATAGCATTCGCCAGTAAAATTATGTAATTGGCGAATGCTATTCGCCACTACTTAACTGATTTGGCAAAACAACCTTAAATGTTGTGCCTTCTTTCATAGAAGTAACTGAGATTTCTCCTTGATGAAGTCGTAGGATTTGGGACACAATGGCAAGCCCAACGCCATGTCCTTGTGTAGCTTTGGCGGTGGCATTGCTTCTATAAAAAGGACGAAAAATGTAGGGTAAATCGGCTTCTGGAATAACCGTTCCTTTATTAAAAACTTCTATAACAATATGAGAAGTTAAAGCTTTGAAATTAACCGTTGCGGAATTACTCTCTGAAAATTTACAGGCATTATCTATCAAATTCATGAAAACGATTTTCAATGAAGCCTCACTTCCTTCTACAATTAAAAGTTCTTCATTATCGGGGAAATCATTGAAATTCAATTGAATATGATAATGCTCATGCCACTTTTTGAGTTGTTTTTTAGCATCCCAAAGTAATTCATCTACCCTAATAGGCATTTTTTGAATACTATCAGGACTAACAACGGTATTGGCTAAATTGAGCAAAGTATTAGTTAATTGAATCAAAGTTCGGGTGTCTTCTTGTAATGAACGTAAATCCTGCTCGTAGTCTTCAACACTTCGTTTTTGTAATAAGGTAACTTCAATTTGCGAGTAAATTTTGGTCAATGGATTCTTCAATTCATGCGAAACATTGGCGATAAACATTTTTTGCATCACCAAAGCCTCTTCTGTACGGTCGAGGAGTTGATTGAAAGTGGCAACTAATAAACCAATTTCATCGGAACGATTAGGATGCTCCACCCGATTTTCAATATTATCTGGAAAAATTTGATTCACTTGTCTAATAATTCCCGACATCGGTGCGAGTGCTTTATCGGCAAAAAACCAGCCCGAAATCCCCAATAAAAGGATTCCTATTAAAATCATGACGAGCAGAATTTTTCGTAAATCTTCCAAAGCATCATTTCCATTGGTATCAATGGCACTCACAAAAACCCAATTGGTATCATTACCATTTTTTACTTTTACGCCAATAATTTGGTACTGATTAAAACGCTTATAAATTGTGGGAGGATTGCCCTGAAGCAAAGGAATAAATACTTCGGCAGTCAATGAATTTTCCTGATTTGCGGAGAAAACCACTTTTTTAAGCCGCTCATTATAAACTGCAATACTTTCATCTGTGAGTAATTCTCGGTCAGAAATATTAACCAATTTCATAACCGTTGTATCAGCAGCGTTTAGGTCAAAAAGTAGTGTTGTGGTTGTAATGGCTCGTTCTTGGAGGCGTTTGTAGAAGCGTTTTTCGAGGTATAATCTGCTAAAAAAGTAAACGCCCACAGAAAAAATCAGCAAAATAGCCGTAGCCAATGCCATGAATTGATAAGTAAGTTTCGAGCGAATATTGAGCATTATGAGACAATTTTTAGCACATAACCCATGCCAATTTGTGTATGGAGTAGCTTGGTATCAAAATCTTTATCAATCTTTTTACGTAAGAAATTCATGTAAACTTCAATCACATTTGTACCTGTATCGAAAGTAATATCCCAGATTTTTTCGGCTAATTCTACCTTAGAAATTACTCGACCTTGGTGACGAATAAAATATTCTAACAACGTAAATTCTTTGGCAGTTAATGGAATTTCTTTTCCCGCACGAACAACGGTTTTAGTATCTAAATCCATTTCTAAATCGGCAACTTTCAACAAATTTGTGTGAACAATGCTTCCCATTCGGCGGGTCAAAGCACGAACTCTTGCCATTAACTCCTTAAATTCAAACGGTTTAGCTAAATAATCGTCTGCTCCAGCATCTAATCCTATAATTTTATCGTCCGTTGTTCCTAAAGCTGTTAAAAGAAGAATTGGCGTATCTATACCTTCATGTCGAAGTTTCTTGCAGAGTTCCAAACCGTTGAGCATCGGCAAGATAATATCAGAAATAATCAAAGCGTATTGATGACGAGTTGCCAACTGAAACCCCATCGAACCATCGTAGGCAATATCAACCTCCCACTGCTGTTCTTCCAAGCCCTGTTTAATGAGTTGTAGCGTTTTTACTTCGTCTTCAATTACTAAAATTTTCATCTGCTTAATTTGTGCGTTAATAAAAGTAACACAGACTTCAGTCTGTAAATGATTATACAGACTGAAGTCTGTGTTACTAACTACACTCAAAATTAGGCAATTAAATAGAAAAACGGACTCAAAACACTATGTTTGAGTCCGTTTTTAAGGTAATTTTAATATTGCGTTTTAGGGTTATGGAGGTAGTATTAGGTATTAAGTCCTAACGATTAAATTGTTTTAGCGTGCATTTTCTTAATACTTAATACCTTGTACTTGATTCCAAATTTCCTACAAAAACTTCACCTCAATTCTACGATTCAATTTTCGGTTTTCGTCAGAAGTATTGGGTAAATATGGGCGAGTTTTGCCGTAACCTTCCGATTTTATTTTGGTGGGATTTACACCCTTTTCAACCAAATAATTCACCACTGATTTTGCTCTTTTTTGGGATAGAATCACGTTATCAGTATCTTTTCCAACGTCGTCGGTATGTCCAGAAATTTCTATGGGAACATCAGGATTTGTTTTGAGCAAAGTCACCAATTTATCCAATTCAACGGTAGATTCGGGTTTTAAATCCCATTTTGCCGTATCAAAAAAAATATTGTTCAAAATCTCTTTAGCATTTTGTTTGATAGGTTCAAGTGGAATATCAAGCACTTTATCCCGACCAATTTTATCAGAAAAATCAAAATTTAAACTCTTGAAAAAATACCCTTTCTTACTCACAAAAACGGCGTATTCTCCTCCACTCGGCAACACGGAAGTATATGTTCCTGTTTGAGAATCTGAGTTTATTTTGCTCACTAATTCGTTATTTTTCAACAAAATCAACTCAATATCAGCTTGTAATTTTTGCTTGGTTTGGGCATCATAAACGATTCCTTTCAAGAAAGAAGTTGCTCTAAACTTCGCCTGTAAACCTTCGGGAACGTCAATTTCTACAATCTTTGCCCGACGATATTTATCCTCTTGGTCACGTTCCAGAGAATAATAGGCTTTTTTACCATCGGCAGTAATAAATAAAGCCACTTGGTCTTCGTGAGTGTTAAGTGGAAAACCTAAATTTTCAGGCTTTGTCCATTTACCATTCTGATTTTCAGAGAAATACAAATCCAAACCGCCCATTCCCACGAGTCCTTCGGAAGAATAAAAAAGTGTTTTTCCGTTGGCATGAATAAAAGGCGAAAGGTCGTCTTCGATGGTATTAATAGTTGTTCCTAAATTAATTGCCTTTCCCCACAAATTGGTGGAATCTATTTTTGAAACCCAAATATCTCGTTTTCCCAAACTTCCTTTTCTATCCGAAACAAAATAAAGCGTCCGACCATCAGCAGATAATGAAGGCTGAGATTCCCATTCGTTAGAATTAATATTTGAGCCTAAATTTTGGGGAGAAGTCCAGTTTTCACCTTGTTTGTAGGAAATGAACAAATCACAACTTCCAAAGCCTTTTTTACCACCGCAGGAAGTAAAAACCAAAGTACGACCATCGGCAGAAATTGTAGCTGTTCCTTCGTTTTCGGGCGTATTTATTTTATCCGAAATTGAAATTGGCGACGACCAAACGCTGTCTTTTTTCGTGGAAACATACAGGTTTTCTTCACTATCTTGATTTCCCGTAAAAATGAGCGCTTCACGGTCGGCAGTCAGGACAGGAAAATATTGCGATTGGAATTTATTAACCGTTTTAGGTAATTCTAAAGGATTGATAATTAAAGGTTTACTCTCAGTTTGAATAGCAAACTTACAGCTTTCGATTCTGGCTTTGTAACGACTTTGTTTGGTAGGAACTACGGCTGGCAGACCTTTTTCCAAGAAAACCAACGCTTTTTGATACTCCCCTTTTTTTAAATACAATTGCCCTACTTGTTGAGAAGCGATTTCTGTAACCGACGTTTTTTCTTGGGCATTGACGGCTTTTTCGTAATTCAAAATAGCATTCCCAAATTGTCGGTTTTGTTCGTACAATCTTCCTAAATAAAAATACGGTTCAGCAAATAATTTATCCCGTTCAATAGCTTCCTCAAATTCAGAAAAAGCCATTTCAATATTACGGTCTTGAAGAGCCTTTACGCCTTTTTCGTAGGCATCAATGGCTTTTTTGTTATTGGAAGAAAGGGGAACTTGTGATAGAGAATATTGAACAGAGAATAGTGTAAAGATGAATAGAAGCGTTATTTTGAAAGCTGATTTCATAGTTTTTGAATGCAATGTCACTTAGTTAAGAAATTGGGGTATTTACTATTTTGTGCAAACTTCCCGAAAGTTTAACCCACAATGGAATTGTTTCGGGAAGTTAATCGGCTAAACTAAACGACATTGGTTTTGAATGTCTCCATTTACGGAATATCCATAAATTTATGCACTTGTAACGAAATTCTCCACTTCGGATTGTTCTTGATATACTCAATTATTTCGGGTAACATCGTTTCCATTCTGCTCCATTCAGGTTGAAGATAAAGCATACAATTCTCAGAAACTACCTCCGCAAAACTTTCTGCCCATTCAAAATCTGATTGATTGTAAATAATTACCTTCAATTCATGAGCTTTTGCATAGATTTCTGGATTGGGCTTTTTGAATTTCTTGGGTGAAAAACAAATCCAATCCCAAGCACCAGTTACTTGCTCACATACGCCAGAGGTTTCAATATTGGTTTCAAAACCTGCTTGATGTAAAGCAGTTGTCAATTCTTCTAAATTGTGCATGAGTGGTTCTCCACCCGTCACCACTGCCAAACGACCTTGATATTGAGAAGCCTCCTCTACAATTTGTTCGAGACTAAGTTTTGGATGGGCATTTATATCCCACGATTCCTTTACGTCGCACCAATGGCAACCGACATCGCAACCGCCCAAACGAATAAAATAAGCGGCTCTTCCTTGATGAAAACCTTCTCCTTGAAGTGTATAAAAAGCCTCCATTACGGGTAAGGCTTGCGTTGTTGTTTCTATATTTTCAGCTATCATTTTCTTTAGGAATTAGTTATTATTGTTGAAGCCCGATTATTGGCGTTCTATATAACGTTATCAGCGTTTTGAACGCTGACAACGTTTAAAACCTTAAACTTTTGCTCTTTAGATTATTGTTCAGAAATGTTTATTCTTATAACATTACAAAATTAACATATTCAAGGTTGAAATCTTGTTTTGGAAGAAAAACAAAATATTCATCAACCTTTAATCCTTCAATTTCCACCATTTATCCAGAAAAGATAAAATTTCCTTATAGTACCTTGCTTTACATAGTACCTTATTATATCTTTGTATAGTTATTTAGAAGAAAAGGGTTACGCAGATATAAAGTGATGAATTAAATAAAAATAAGATTTTACAAAATACTTAAACTTCTCCATAAACCACATCACTCATTATCTCCGTAACTATTCACATAGAAAACCATTAAAATTATGGATTTAGAAAACGCCAAAGTGCAAATGCGAAAAGGAATTCTTGAATTCTGTATTCTGCACATTATTTCAAGAGGTGAAGTTTATGCCTCTGATATGCTTGAAGAACTTACTTCGGCAAAAATTATGGTTGTGGAAGGAACGTTGTATCCACTGCTGACTCGTCTGAAAAACTCTGGATTATTAGATTATAAATGGGTTGAATCCGCTTCTGGACCTCCTCGAAAATATTATGTTTTGACTGATACAGGTAAAATTTTTCTGGCTCAATTTGAGGAAACTTGGACGGAACTACAAACCTCAGTTGCCCAAATAATCCACGATTCATTTCATCATCATAATACACAAGACAAAAGTCAAGCGTAAAATTTTCAATCCACAATGTTCAATGCTCAGTGTTCAAATAATCCGTGAACATTTGAAATTGAGAATTTAAAAATACTCCAATGAAAAAGACTATATCAATCAATATCGCAGGCATCGTGTTTTATATCGAAGATGACGGATTCGATAAATTGAATGCCTATCTGAAAGCCATTCAGAAATATTTTTCCTCTTACGAAGGCTCAAAAGAAATCGTTGAGGACATTGAAGCACGCATTGCCGAAAAGTTTTGGGACAAACAAAAGTCTGAAGACAAACAAGCTATTTCTTTGGAAGATGTTGACGGCTTAATTGCCTCTATGGGTTCAGTTTCCGACTTTGCCGCCATCGAAGAAGATGAAGATTTGGCAACAGCAGGCGAAACTAAAAAAGAAAACACAAGTGACACTACGGAGTCAAAAACTACGGAAGAAACTCATAACCAACAACATAAGTATAACTACGATTACAAGCATTATTCAGCTCCCAAAAAACTGTATCGTGATACCAAACGTAAAATCTTGGGCGGTGTTTGTGCAGGTTTAGCCTACAATTTGGGCTTCGACCCACTTTGGATTCGTTTGGCATTTTTATTTCTGCTTTTAGGAATTGGACCAATTACGGCGGGTGTTTTATCAGGAATTTCTTTCGTTTTATACATTGCTTGTTGGATTGCGTTCCCTGCCAATGCCATGTTGGAAGAAGACGAGCGTATCCGTAAATTTTACCGTAATCCCGACGGAAAAGTATTGGGTGGCGTTGTCAGCGGCATTGCCTCTTACACAGGTTGGGATTTAGGAATGTTGCGTTTTGTATCCGTTTTAAGTATTTTCTTATTTGGTTCTGGCGTTATCATCTATTTGATTTTGTGGGCAATAGCTCCCGAAGCAAAAACCTTGACCGACAAAATGCAAATGTCTGGCGAGCCAATCACCCTTGAAAACATTGAATCAAATATTAAAAGAACATTTAATGTTGAAAACAAACCAGAAGACTCTTTAACCAAACTTTTATTACTTCCTTTCAGAATTATCTCGCAGGTTTTCAAAGCATTAGGGCCTTTTGCAGAGTTTTTGATTTCGGCAGGGAAAATTTTTATTGGTGGAATGATGACCTTCGTGGGCGTAATTTTCATCGTAGCTTTATTCTTCGCTCTTTTTGTAGGAATGACGGCTTTAGAAAATGCTAATATTTATTTCGGAGACAGTATTCCAGTAGGGTTAATTGGTCGTGATGCCTCTCCATTGATGCTAATTGGTGCATTTTTAGCCTCCGCAGTTCCAGCTTTTGTGGTTGCTTGGGCGGGTTTATCACTTCTTACTCGTAAAAATCTATTTACGCCAACCGTTTGGCAAAGTGCTTTAGGTGTTTTCATTGTTGGACTTTTAACCACGATGTACACAGGAGTACGTTACGCTCGTAATTTTGCCAAAACTGCATCAATCGAGAAAGTTACAACCTATACAATTGACCCTAAAACACCATTATTTGAGCTTAATTATACAGGATTAGGTCAAGATTGGGAGCCTTCAACAGAGCTGATTGGCTACGATGGCACCAATATCAGAGTTGAACAAGTTTTCAGAGCTGATGGGCAAGATAAACAAGAAGCCGAGAAAAACGCTTTGGCAGTTAGCTATAATATTGTTCAGAAAGATTCCATTTTGAAATTTGATGACCGATTAGAGTTTAAAGATAATGCTCGTTTCCGTGACCAACACATCAAAATGAAGGTTTATATTCCTTATGAAAAACCTTTTTCGATGACTCGTGGGTTTGCAGAATTTATGGATAATTCACTTGACAGACAATATTGGGAAGATGCAGAAGGCGATAAATTCAAAGGTTCACTTTGGAAATTCACAAAAGATGGTGAATTAGTTTGTATCAATAGAATTTTGAAGGAAGAAGAAGAAAATAACGACGACAATACTTACCGTGAAGATGATTTCACAACAGGAACACCCATCAGAACACTTGATGTAAAAGGTTTTGAATACGTAAAAACAGACGGAAAAGATGGTTCTTGCAATATAATTATTCGTCAAGGAAATGAATTTAAAGTGGAAGTAGGTGGCGTTGATAATCTCGACCAAATTAAATATTCAGTTGCCAATAATACTTTACAAATCGAACAAAAGGATAATCGTATTTTAGAAGTCCACATCACCATGCCAACTCTAAAAGGAATTACGATGAAAGGCGGAAATGGAGAAAGTTCAATCCATAATTTATCAACCGACAATTTCACAATTGATTTATCTGATAACAATTCGTTAAATATAAGTGGGAATACGCAATCATTAACGGCAAAATTAGCCTCAAATGCAAAACTCCAAGCCTTTGATTTTGAAGCACTTTCAGCAAAAGTAGAAGCAAAAGATAACACCTCCGCAGAGATAAATGTGAAAGAAAAAATGGAAGCAAAAACCTTTTCTCACGCACAAATTCGCTATCGTGGCGAGCCATCTGTAAGCCGTTCGGTACAACAAGAAGGTGGTTCGGTGGAGAAAGAATAAGTTTATGACGACACAAAGGCAGTCGTCCTTTTGAAGGACGACTGCCTTAAACTCGATAATTTTATCTGATAAACTAATCCTAAAATCTCTAAATCAAATAAATCATAGCTCAAACAATTTTCCAAGCACATTGCAACCTTATTCTCTAAACTTGCATCTGATATAAAACATCAAAATAACATGAAAATGAAACTCAACCTTCGAAATTTATTTGCCATTGCCACATTATTATTCGTTACAAACGTATTAATGGCACAAAACAGAAAAGATTATCCATTAAAAGGATTCGACAAATTGGATATGTCAAACGCCTTTCAAATTGCCATAACACAAGGTTCAACTTATAAGGTATTGGTTGATGCTGAGCGTGCCGAAGACCTTGAAGATTTAGAGGTAAAAATTAGTAGTGGAACACTCATTGCAAAATACCGCAGTAGCAAAGGTTGGGGATGGAACAAAAATCGTAAAAAAGTTACTTTCACCATCGTAATGCCAACACTGAAAATGGTAGATTTTTCGGGAGCAACCAAATCTAAAATCTCAGGATTCAATGATTTAGAAGAAATTTCTTTAAAATTTTCAGGGGCTTCTAACGCAGAAATCAATATCAAAGCCGACAAAGTAAATTTAGATTGTTCGGGAGCATCATCCATCAAAATGAACGGAAATACTTCTAAAATGAATTATGACGTATCGGGAGCGAGTAATGTAAACTGTTACAATTTCCCAGCACGTGATGTTGATGCGGATATTTCAGGAGCAAGTTCTGTAAAAGTAAACGCCTCAAAAACATTAACTGTTGAAGCAAGCGGAGCATCATCATTACGTTATCGTGGACAACCATCGGTAAAATCTGATGTATCAGGGGCAAGTTCGGTGAAAAGTGAGTAACACAGGTTTTAACCTGTATTTTGAAAAACAGGTTAAAACCTGTGTTACTTGATAAAAATCCCATCAGAAATGAACCTGATGGGATTTTTTTTGTGTTTATTTGTCAGTAGAACAGCTTTCCAGGTTGTTGATAAGTAACACAGGTTTCAAACCTGTAAGCAGAGACAACAGGTTAGCAACCTATCAATAAATTTTAAAAAGACAGTTGAGAAAACTGTCCTACCTCATTAAAAATGTACGACTTAATTATCATCGGTGGTGGTCCAATTGGCTTGGCGTGTGGACTTGAAGCTCAAACGGCAGGACTCAATTATTTGGTTTTAGAGAAAGGGTGCTTGGTCAATTCGCTTTATAATTATCCCGCAAATATGACTTTTTTCAGCACCTCCGACCGTCTGGAAATTGGCGATGTTCCCTTTGTGTCAAATAACGCAAAGCCAACACGCTCAGAAGCTTTAGAATATTATCGCCGAGTGGCATTACACCGTAAATTGAACCTGAAGTTGTTTGAAGAAGTGGACAACATTTCGCCCAAATCTGACGGTTTTTACACCATTCATACAAAAAAGAGTCAGTACGAAACCAAAAATATCGTAATTGCCACAGGTTTTTATGACATTCCGTATTTGATGAATGTTGCAGGCGAAAACCTTCCGAAAGTAACCCATTATTATGAGGAACCGCATTTTTACGCTTTGCAAAAGGTGGTCGTTGTAGGAGCGAATAATTCTGCCGTAGATGCCGCCCTCGAAACATGGCGAAAAGGTGCTGATGTTACAATGATTTTGAGACATGATGAAATTGGAAGTAGAGTAAAATATTGGGCAAAACCTGACATAGAAAACCGTATTAAAGAAGGTTCGATTAAGGCATTTTTCAATTCGGAAGTAACAGAAATACGTGAAAATGAAATTGATATAAAAACTCCAGAAGGAATTGTTACGATAGAAAATGATTACGTAATTGCGATGACGGGTTATCAGCCCAATCTTGATTTTTTACGTAAAATAGGCATCACTCTATCAGCCGATGAAATCATGAAACCGACTTACGATGATGAAACGCAAGAGACCAATTTACCCAACGTTTTCCTTGCGGGAGTAATTTGTGGAGGGATGAATACACACTCGTTGTTTATCGAAAATTCAAGAATTCATGCCGTGAAAATCATTGAAAAAATCGTAAATTCACAATAAAATTCACAAGCAATATTATGACAAGTACCGCACAAAGAAAAGTTCCTCGGAAAGTGCCTGCATATCTCGTCAAAGAGATATTGAACGGGATTCCTATCTATTATAAAGGCTATAAAGCAGTTTTACGCAAAGAAAAAACATTAGAAAGTATTATGGGTGCAAGTGGTTTACAGGTTTTTATTTTACGCTATTTTACGTATTTATTAATTCGTCAATTAGATGAAAATCAGTATTTTGTATTTACTGGAGAGGGTGGAATGCACCTTGATGTAAACAATAACCTTTCGGGAGATGTGATGATTTATGAGCAAATTAAATTGCCTATTTCTAAAATTGACACTCATTATTTAGATGTTCCTCCCAAAATAGATATTGAAATTGATGTCAGTATTGATACCACTGATTTTACCGAGCAAACCTATATTTATCAAAAAACTGACCGTTTATTGTCTTGGGGAGTTGAGAAAGTTATTTGGGTTTTATCAGCTTCAAAAAAAGTTATTGTGGCTGAACAAGGCAAAGATTGGTTATTAATAGATTGGTCGAAAGACATTGAAATTATAGATGGAGTTAAGTTTAATATTTCACAATATTTAGAAAAATCAGGAGTTAATTTTTAAAACATAAAACCATGTCAGTAAACGCAAAACACATTGCAACATTTCTTTTAGGTGCCGCCGCAGGAGTTGCCCTAAACAAATATTTACAAACGGAAGAAGGCGAAAAAACGCTTGCTGATTTGAAAGATAAAGCGTCTCAATTGAAAACCGAAGCGGAAGGTGCTATTGATAAAGCTCCAGAATATTTCGAGAAATTAAAAACGGAAGGTGCAGCAGCTTTGAAAGAGCAATTCCCAGATATTGAGAAGTTTTTACAGGATTTGATGGGTGGAATAAAACCTACTACGGGTGCTGAAGAAGTGAAATAGTTTAAGGTTTGAGTGCTTAGGTTTTAGAAGTGAAAAAGCTCTTTAAAATCTAAGCTCTAAAACCTTATTTATCACAGCTAATTACACCTTTGGCAATTAAATATGGGATAAGAATATATAGTGTTACGCCTTTTATCAAAAAAAAGAAAAAACCAGCCCAGCCGAGTCGCTTGAGCCATGCTATCATTTTATTTTGAGGAGGTTGTTGAGTTTCCAAATCTTTGCTTTTATTTTTTCTAACACAAATAATTTGAATAAGGTTTACCTTTTGATAAATCTATTTCAGCATTTTATACTACAAAAGTACAACTGCTCTTGAAAATGTAATACCTTACGTTCTGAAAACTTTACCTATTGTCCCTACTCTATAAATATCCTCAATTAAAGTTTTCTTACATCTTAAACTCTTATACCATGTTTAAAAAGCAATTTTTTGTGGCTTTATGCCTTTTTACTTCTTCATTTATTGCTCATTCGCAAGCCTCCGAAACACCCATAAAATATAACAATAACTATCTCGACAAAGGCACTTGGCTTATTGGGGGAAATTTATCGTATTTGAATAGCTCTGGAGCAGACATACTTTATGGAAGTTTGTCTGGAGCTAAAATGATTTCAAAAAATGTGGCTCTTGGAGCTAATATTTTGTACGTTAGTTCTGGAAGTAATACCATTCTTGGACCACAGGCTCGGTATTATTTTAATAATGAAAGGTCTTCTAAATTTTTCCTTCTTGGTAATGTGAATTTTAATACAGAAGGAGGTTCTCCAAATTACAGCGTTGGAGCAGGACTTGCTAACTTTGTCAGTGATTATGTATCAATTGACATTACAGGAAATTACGGTAATTCCTTCAACTCTAACAACTTATCATCATCAAGGAGTAATTTAATTAGTCTTTTAGTGGGACTACAAATATATCTTCCTAAGAAAAAACAAACATACTGAAAGGGACAATAAAAGGATTTCAAACTAATTTTGAAATCCTTTTATTTTTATGAATCAACTCGTGAAATATCAATTAATTATCTCCGAAAATGCTCACTTTGTCCCTGATAATTTATTTAATTTTCAGCGATATTTCTTCAATGAAATTGAACATTTAAAACATCAAGGTGGAGATGATTTATACACTTTTTATTGGCAAGAAGTTAATTTTAAAACTATTGAAGCTCGTTTTAGCGTCATTATCAAAGATAAAATTGCCTACTCTCCTTTCAAAGCAACTTTTGGCGGAATAGAATTTAGCCAATCTCTTTCTGAAATTTCTTTACATCAATTCTTAGAACGGGTTGAATCTTTTCTCTTTTCAAAAAATATTTCTGAAATCCATATCAATTTATATCCAGAAAAATATTTATCGGAACAACAAAAGCATATACTTGAAAACTGCCTTCAGAAATTACACTTTCAAATAAAATATACCGAACACAATTACGAAATTGATGTTACCGAAAAATCATTTTTAGAAATTATTATTTCTCCAAGAGCCAAGCAATTACTTAAAAAATCAATTAAAAATGAGTTCGTTATCAAAAATGAAACTAATCCTGATTTCTCAATAATTCATGCTTTCATTGCTAATTCTCGATTACGAAAAAATCGACCAATGACTATGACTTTAGAACAGTTGACAGAGCATTTTCAAAAATTCCCAGATAATTTTCAACTTTTTTCAGTCTATGATATTGACGTATTAATTGCCACAGGCGTAACCATTAAAATAAATCAGGATATTTTATACACATTCTATCTCGCCGACAATGAGCAATACTTAAAACATAGTCCAACAATTTATTTATTGTCAGGCATTTATGAATATGGTCAAAAAGAAAATTTCAAATTATTAGATTTAGGGATTGCAACAGATAAAGGCGTTTTAAACGAAGGTTTAGCCAGATTTAAACGAAGTTTAGGCGGAAAACTATCCGAAAAGAAAACATATTTCAGAAAATATTAAGTTTTTTTTGAATCTCACCGTGACTTTACATTAACAACATCGTATAATAATTAAGAAATACATTTTGTGTTCTTAGTAGAATACTTAATTATATTTTGGTGTGTTAGTGATATTTTTAGGCGAACCTTTGTAAGGCTCGCCTAATTTTTTGTTTAGAATTTAAAACCGATACCAGCATTGCCAGTATATTGTCCAACTTCCAAGTTGAGAGAAACCTTCTTCGTAACATAATATTTAGCACCAACGTATGGACTAAAAACCATCTGTCCCGAGTTGTACCCTTGTTGAGTAAGTGTTCCCTTATTAATTAGCCTTGCATCGACAGGTAAAACTCCATAAGATGATGGGATGTTAGAAGGAGAGCCTTTATACTGTTCAACTGTATTTGAAAATTCATCAACAAATGTTTTTTGATAACCAATCATAGCACCTGCGTACAAATCCCATTTACGAGTAGCATAATGTAAACCAAAGCGAAGTCCCGCAGTTACTGTTTGTCTCCTTTGGTCACCTACATTTTTATAAATCGTATAAAGACTATCCGTATTGCTATAACTTGGATAACTGCTTCCGTAAGGATTTTTAACTTGTGAATAACTAAAAAAACCGCCCAAGCTCACAATTCCACGTGTACCGGGAAGTCCATAATCAAAAGATATAGAAGGAGTAACTTGAGAATAACCGAAAGACCCCATTCCTCCAGAAATTCCTACTGAAAGAGTTTTATCTCCTTCTTTAAAAGCTTTCTGCTCGTCCTGAGCTAAAATTGAAACATAATTGGTGCAAATAATTGCCATAGTTAAATACGCCAAGCGTATGCTGAAAGGGTTACGTAGATTTTGCATGATTTTATTAAAGGAGTTTAGTGAAAAATTATTCTTCCACTCTATTACGCAATCAAGTATCATATTATTTAACAAGCACTTAACCATTTAACATCTCTTAACAGTTTTAACAAAAAACTGCAATATTTTAACATTTGGATTAACTTTGTAAAATAAAAGTCGTAAGTCTCTAAGCGACCGTCTTTCGGTCATAAGTTATAAGTAGAAAAATAGCAGATTTGCCAGTACATTTTCAACTTATCAACTGAAAATACTTACGACTTACAGACATACGACTTAACAAATCTCCATGCAACACTTTTTATCTGTCAAAGATGCTATTGATGTTCAGGCTTTGGTAAAAGAAGCCTTGTTATATAAAAAAACTCCCTATGCCGATAAGCACATCGGTAAAAACCGCACAATGGGACTTTTATTCTTTAATTCGAGTCTTCGTACACGTTTAAGCACACAAAGAGCTGCCCAAAATTTAGGGCTTGAACTTATTGTGATGAATGTTGGGCAAGATGGTTGGGGATTAGAATTTGAAGACGGTGCCATTATGGACGGCAACAAAGCTGAACATATCAAAGAAGCCGCACCTGTTGTTGGGCAATATTGCGACATCGTGGGTATTCGTAGTTTTCCGACTTTGGAAAATCGTGAAGAAGACTATTCTGAAAATGTATTAAACCAGTTTGTAAAACATACGGGTCGCCCGATTGTGAGTTTAGAATCGGCAACTCGTCACCCATTACAATCTTTAACGGATTTAATCACCATTGAAGAACTCAAAACAAAACCACGTCCGAAGGTAGTTCTATCATGGGCTCCGCACGTAAAAGCACTTCCACAAGCCGTTCCGAACTCTTTTGCAGAATGGATGAACGCCGCTGACGTGGATTTTGTCATTACTCATCCAGAAGGTTACGAACTCGCCCCAGAATTTGTAGGAAACGCCAAAGTAACGCATAATCAAGAAGAAGCATTCAAAGATGCAGATTTTATTTATGCCAAAAATTGGTCATCGTATAATGATTATGGCAAGATTTTGAGTCAAGACCCATCTTGGAAAATCACAACAGAAAAAATGGCATTGACTGATAATGCTAAATTTATGCACTGTTTGCCAGTTCGTAGAAATGTAGTGGTTGACGATGCCGTTTTGGATTCGCCAAATTCGGTAGTTATTCAACAAGCAGGAAATCGAGTTTGGGCAGCCCAAGTGGTTTTAAAGCAAATTCTATTAAAAATTATCAGAGAAGAAAGTCCATATTTATTTTAGGTGTTGGGGGTTAGGTTTTAGGGGTTAGCAAAATAGGTATTTAGCTTTTATCCCTAACACCCAACCCCTAAAACCTAACCCCTAAAATGAAATTAACCATTATAAAAATTGGCGGGAACGTTGTTGATAATCCAACTTTAAGGGAAAATTTTCTCAATGATTTCGCTCAAATACCTTCACCAAAGATTTTAGTTCATGGCGGAGGAAAAATTGCTACGCAAGTTGCCGTAAAATTAGACGTTGAAACCGTCATGGTAGAAGGTAGAAGAATCACCGACAAAGCCATGTTGGACGTAGTTACGATGGTTTACGGTGGGTTGGTTAACAAAACTTTAGTTGCCCAATTACAAAGTAGAGGTGTAAATACCATCGGACTCACGGGTGCAGATGCAGGTGTAATTTTGTCTAAAAAGCGTCCTGTCAAAGAAATAGACTACGGTTTTGTGGGCGACATTGAAAAGGTTGATAACATATTCATTGATAGCCTTTTAAAGCAAAATTTAGTGCCAATTTTTGCTCCTTTGACCTACGACAAAGAAGGCAATATGCTCAATACCAATGCCGATACCCAAGCCCAAGCCATAGCCGTAGCAATGGCAAAAGATTATGAGGTGAATTTGGTTTATTGCTTCGAGAAAAAAGGCGTTTTGACCGATGTGGACGATGATAATTCAGTAATTCCAATTCTAAAAAAAGATTATTACGAACAACTAAAAGCCGACGGAGCCATTCATACAGGCATGATTCCGAAGTTGGATAATGCTTTTAAAGCGATTGGAGAAGGTGTCGCCCAAGTAACGATTTGCCATGCGGCGGAGGTGAGATTGGCGGTAAATGAAGGAACGGCTGGGACTAAGATTGTTTAGGATGATTGTATCATTTAATCATAAAAAAATACTAATATGAGAAAAATTAATTCTGATACCATTGCAAATTTAGACGATGAAGAACTTGATGAGCTTATTATTGATAAAGGCTCTGAAAAGCATTGTGGAACATTTGGTGAGTATTTTGAAAATAATGAAAAAGATGAAGTTCTATGTGAAATTTATTCGGTTGGTGTTATGGAAGGAGATATATGTAATGGTGGATTTGATCAATTTTTTCTAAATTTTGAAGATTTGATTTTTCCTGCACTAAATGGATTACAAAAAATTAATGCTCCGAAACATCATAATCTTCTTAAACGGGCTTATGAAATATACATAAATCAAAAGGATGAATTCATAGATAAACGAAATATTAATCTTGATGAATTAGATGATGAGTTTTACGAACTTGACGATTTAGCACCATACAGGCAGAAGTTTATTAGGGAAAATATTGATTTTTTTCTGGATTAAAATTTGCCATTTTTCTGTTATATGTAAAATGCTAACAACCTTCTCTAAACCTAAAACAATTTGTATATTTGTACCTAAACTTAAAACCTCAACTTAAAACCTCAATTCTAATGGTAGGAAGAAAATCAAATATCATCTCTGCAAGTGAGATTTTACAGGCAGGAGGAATAGATAAATGGGCGAAAAAGACCAAGTACGAAAGTAAAAATATCAAAATGTCAGGAATTATTAAATTGACTGATGAAGAGTTTGAAAAAGCCTTGAAATCATTAGACAATTAGTATGGCTATACTTTACGATACCAATATTCTTTTACATATTGTTCGAGATAATAGTATAGACGAAAAAGTTAGAAATTTTGTAAATCCCAACAAGCAACTACTTGAATTTACTACGATTGTAAATAAAGGGGAAGCTATATCAATAGCATTACAAAATGGTTGGGGTAAATCCAAAGTTCAAAAACTAACTGATTTACTAAACGAAATAGCAATTATTGATATTTCTGATGATAAAATTGTAGAAGCATACGCAATTATAGACGCTTTTAGTCAAAACAAATACTCATTTCTTAAATTAGGTGATTCTGCCAGAAACATGGGAAAGAATGACTTATGGATTGCTGCTATTTCCAAAGTTTTCAAGTTTAAATTGATTACAACGGATGGAGATTTTGACCATTTAGACAACATAATGATTGACCTTGTAAAATACCTTCCCGAAGAACTAAAACTATAAGACATCTTCTCCCACAAATGCACACCAAAGGACTCCTTTTTGGCATAGCAATCGGCGACGCATTGGGCGTACCCGTTGAGTTTATGAGTCGTAAACACTTACAGGCTAATCCCGTAACGTGTATGCGTGCGTATGGTACGCATCATCAGCCCGCAGGTACGTGGTCAGACGATACGGCGATGTCAATGCTTTTGGTAGAACAATTAATTGAAGGTTACGAAGTTCAAAAATTAGCCAATCGTTTTTGTCATTGGTATCAATATAATCAATGGACTCCACACGGTGAGATTTTTGATATGGGCGTTGCCACTCGTAATGCTATGGACAAACTCGCCAAAGGCGTACCTGCCTCATTATCAGGAGAGTGCGATGACTACTCCAACGGAAATGGCTCTTTGATGCGAATTTTACCTTTAGCCATTCATCTCCAAAATAAACCAATCGACGAACGTTTTAGAATTGTCAAAGAAGTTTCTTCCATTACTCATGCACATATTCGCTCGATTATTGGGTGTTTCTTTGCCGTTGAATTTGTCATTAATCTCCTGAAAGAAAAAGATAAATGTGATGCTTACGCCGAGACACAAAACATCGTCAGAGATTATTTACATTTAATTAATATTAAAACTTCTGAAATAGAACTTTATAACCGAATTTTGTTCGACGATATTTCAAGAATTCCACAAGAAGATATTTATTCATCTGGCTACATTGTCCATACGCTTGAAGCCAGTTTATGGGCATTTCTGACGACAGATAATTTTAAAGATGCCGTATTGAAAGCCGTAAATTTAGGGGATGATGCCGATACTATTGGGTCGGTAACGGGTGGTTTGGCAGGACTTTTTTATGGTTTTGAGCAAATACCAGAAGAATGGGTGAATACTTTGGTAAAAAAAGAAGATATAGAGAACCTTGTACAACGATTTTCCTAAATCGTAAAAATATATCAAGATTCTCCAGAATCGTAAACGGGATGAACTAAAAAGAAACGATTTAGGAAAATCGTTGTACATTTTATGACCTTACAACAACAAATCACGCAAGATGCAATTGTTCTTTTAAAGCAACTCATTGCTACACAGTCTTTTAGTCGTGAAGAAAATCTTACAGGCGATATTCTCGAAGAGTTTTTTAGAGAACGAAATATTCCTTTCCGCAGAAAAATCAATAACCTTTGGGCAAGAAACAAACACTTCAATCCCGAACTTCCAACGGTTTTATTAAACTCCCATCACGACACCGTAAAACCCAATCCTTCATGGACATTAAATCCTTTTGAGCCATTGGTAAAAGATGGAAAACTGTTCGGTTTGGGAAGCAACGATGCGGGCGGTTGTTTAGTAAGTTTATTGGCTACTTTTTATTACTTTTATAATCGTAGTGACCTAAAATTCAACGTATTATTTGTAGCTTCGGCAGAGGAAGAAATTTCTGGAAAAAACGGTTTGGAATTACTTTTGAAAGAAAATGATTTGCCCGAAATCTCCTTCGCCATCGTCGGAGAGCCTACTGAAATGCACTTGGCAATTGCAGAAAAAGGGTTAATGGTAGTTGATTGTACCGCTCACGGAGTAGCTGGACACGCCGCCCGTGAAGAAGGCGAAAATGCTATTTACAAAGCTATCAAAGACATTAATTGGATTCAAAATTATGAGTTTCCTAAAATTTCGCCCGTATTAGGAAAAATGAAAATGTCCGTAACCATTATCAATGCAGGAAAACAACACAACGTTGTGCCAGATACTTGTAATTTTACGATTGATTGCCGAGTAACGGAGCAATATACATTAGAAGAAACACTGGAAACTATTCGACAAAACATTGATTCCCAAGCAGATGCACGTTCTATTCGTTTAAAACCATCGTCAATTCCGATGGAGCATCCAATTGTAAAAGCAGGAATTGAAATGGGCAGAAAAACGTATGGTTCACCCACTACATCCGACCAAGCGGTTTTGGATTGTCAATCGTTAAAAATGGGACCTGGACATTCAGAACGTTCTCATACTGCCGACGAATTTATTTATTTGAATGAAATTGAAGAAGGTATTGATTTGTATATCAAGATGTTATCAAACGTAATCGTTGCTAAATGAAAAATCCTATTAGCATTATTGGTGCGGGTATCGGTGGGCTAACTACTGCTCTGACCCTCAAACAAAAAGGTTTTGATGTTGCTCTTTATGAAGGAACAGCAGAAATAAAGCCTGTGGGAGCTGGAATTATTATTGCCAATAATGCTATGCAGGTCTTTCAAAAATTAGGGCTTCAAGATAAAATTCAAGCAGCAGGCAATAAGATTTCGTATATGAAAATTACTGACGAAAACTTAAAACCGCTTTCTGTCATAGATTTATCAGTTTTTGAACAAAAATATGGCGTTCATAATGTAGCCATTCATAGAGGCGAGTTACAAAAAATATTGGCTGATGCAGTCGGTTTTGAAAATATTTCCTTGTCAAAAAAATTAGTTGATATTCAAAAAAACACTGATTTTACACTCAATTTTGATGATAATTCAAGTGTTCAGTCTAATATTTTGATTGGAGCAGACGGTATAAAATCGGTGGTGAGAAATAAATTATTTCAAGAAAATACCATCAGAAATGCAGAACAAATTTGTTGGCGTGGTATCTGTCATTTTACCTTACCACAACAATATACCAATGAATTAAATGAAGCTTGGGGTAAAGGAAAACGAGTTGGTTTTGTAAAAATTTCTTCCCAAAAAGTATATTGGTACGCTTTGGCTAACCAAAAAGACATAAAAAACGCTCACGATATTAATTTGAGTGATTTTTTCAAAGAATTCCACTCCGATATTGTATCAATTTTAAAAGCTACTCCAAAAGAAAAAATCATCATTGCAGATATTTTAGACTTAAAACCAATGCAACATTGGCAAGAAAAAAATGTATGTTTAGTCGGTGATGCCGCACACGCAACCACTCCCAACTTAGGACAAGGAGCTTGTCAGGCAATTGAAGATGCCTATGTTTTAGGCAATTGTTTATCTCAAGAAAATGATATTAATATTGCCTTTGAAAAATATCAGGATATTCGTAAGAAAAAAGCACATGAAATAGTCAATACCAGTTGGCAATTGGGCAAATTAGCTCATATTAACAATAATTTTGGAATTTGGTTACGCAATACAATAATGAGCGTTATCCCTTCTTCTATCAATAAAAAACAAACCGAAAAGATATTTATGTTGAGCTAAGTCAAAATTGACTACTTTTTAAAATTGTCAATCTTAAAATATTTATCTTTGAATGAAATTTAAAACAAGAAAAAATTGAGCAAACTCTGGCAAAAAGATAACGTTTCGGTAAACGAAAAAATAGAAAAATTCACCGTTGGGCGTGACCCCGAATTTGATGTACTTCTCGCTCCTTTTGATGTATTGGGGTCATTGGCACATACTCAAATGTTGGCGAGTATTGGACTTTTAGAAGAAGCTGACTTAACAGAAATTCAACAAGAGTTAAAAAATATTTATGCTGAAATTCAATCGGGAAGTTTTGAGATTGAAGAAGGAATTGAAGACGTACACTCGCAAGTAGAACTTCTTTTAACTCGCAAATTAGGCGAAGCAGGCAAAAAAATCCACTCAGGGCGTTCACGTAATGACCAAGTTTTGGTAGATTTAAAACTCTTCACTCGCTCACGTTTGCAGGAAGTTACAGAAGCCACCAATCGCTTATTTGAGTTATTGATTTCTTTAAGCGATAAATTCAAAGATGTGCTTCTGCCAGGTTATACGCACCTTCAAATTGCGATGCCATCAAGTTTTGGTTTATGGTTTGGGGCGTATGCTGAGGCTTTGGTTGATGATACCGAAATGCTTCAAACGGCATATCGAATTGCCAATAAAAATCCATTGGGTTCGGGTGCTGGTTATGGTTCTTCTTTTCCTTTGAACCGCACGATGACGACTGAACTACTTGGTTTTCAAGAACTTCACTACAATGTTGTGTATGCACAAATGTCTCGGGGAAAAACAGAGTTATTCGCCACTACTGCCATTGCACAGGTTGCCTCAACGCTTTCACGTTTGGCGATGGACATTTGTTTGTACAATTCCCAAAACTTTGGTTTCATTAAATTACCCGATGAAATGACTACGGGAAGTTCAATAATGCCCCATAAAAAGAATCCAGATGTGGCGGAATTATTGCGAGGAAAAACCAACAGAATGAAAGGTTTACCCAATGAAATCCAATTGGTTATGGGAAATCTTCCGTCGGGTTATCACCGTGAAATGCAAATTTTGAAAGAAGTTTTAATGCCTGCTTTTGACGAAATTTTGAATTGCTTAGACATGACTTATTTCATGCTTTCGAATATTGAAGTGAAAGACGGAATTTTAGATGACCCAAAGTACGATTTATTATTTTCAGTAGAAAGAGTCAATGAATTGGTTTTACAGGGAGTTCCCTTCCGTGAAGCATACAAAATCATTGGAAATGAAATTAATGGAGGAACATATTCGCCAAATAGAAATCTAAATCACACCCACGAAGGCAGTATTGGCAATTTGTGCAATCCTCAAATTACTAATATGATGCAAGAAGTTTTAGGCAGATTTGGTTTTGAAAAAGTAGAAATAGCCATTGCTGATTTATTAAAATAATACAACTGTTCTAAAAATTAATGAAGAAAATATTATTTTTCACACCTTTTGGTGGTAGAACAGGCTCTGAAATGTTGATATGGAATATTTTCAAGCATCTAAATACTGACAAATTTCAAGTAGCCGTTTATAGCGATAAAGTTGGAAGCCTCAAAGATGATTTACCTGCTCATATTCCATACTATACTTCGCCATTCAATTGTTCAGGGGTTTCTCTTTTAGTTAAGAAATTATTGACTAAATTTGGCTATTCAGTCTATGAAAAAAATCTCATAAAAATTCATCAGCAGTTTAAACCCGATTATTGGTATTTAAACACCAATCTTTCAGGACATTTTGTTGAACTTGCTGAAAAATTAGGCGTAAAAATCATTTCTCATATTTCAGAAATGCCCTATTTGCTTTATGAATCTTTAGCAGAAAAAGATTTAAAACCGATGCTTAACGCTGAGATGACTTTGTGTTCGTCGGAAGCAGGAAGGCATTCTCTTGAAATATTAGAAGCAAACAACGTCAAAATTCTATACCCACTCGTTGACTTACAAAGTATCCGTCCTTCAGAGTCTAATAAAAAAGTCCTTCTATCTAAACTAAATATTCCAACAGATGCTTATATCTGGGCAATATCTGGTAGTTTAATTTATAGAAAAGGCATTGATTATCTTCCAAAGATTGTTCGTTTGATGCGAGAAAAAGGCAAAAATTGTTACTTTATTTGGATGGGAGGAAAAACGGGAAGTGCCGCAGAATATTACTTTAGGAAGGAATTAACGTATTATCAATGCAATAATGTTCTTTTAACTGGAGCATTGAGTACCGAATATTACGATTACTTTGATTTAGCAGATGCTTTTTTGTTACCTTCACACGAAGAAACCTTTGGCATGGTTAATGTTGAAGCTGCTTATCTGGGAAAACCTATTATTACTTTCAATTCAGGTGGTGTAGTTGATATTATGTTGGAAGGAATGGGTAAGATTGTTGAAAGTTGGAATGTGGAGGATTTAGTAAATTCGATGATTGATTTGATGGAAGGTCGCATTGAGATTAACAAGGATACAATGAGAAAAAGAGCATTAGACTTTGACTCATCAAAAATGTACCTTAAATGGGAAAATCTTATGGATACATTATCATAAAAATGAGTAATATTTTGGTTAAAATATACATACTTAATACACTGTTTAATAAGTTCTCCAATCAAACATTTTAGGATGAAAATTATTCAGAAAACTTATTAAACAGTGTACTTAATCAACTGACAAATTATAGATAGTTTATTATTACTTGCAACCACTAAAAATTAAAAACCACTAAAAATGATAACACCATGACACACATTTCAACAATTTCGATTGCCCTGTGTACTCACAATGGTGGTAAATTTATTGGCGAACAATTAAGAAGCATTCAAGAACAATCACTCAAACCAAATGAAATAATTGTTTGTGATGATAATTCATCAGATGAAACCGTTGAAATAATTAAACAATTTTCAGAGGTATTACCTATTAAGTTTTATCAGAATATTCCTGCTCTTGGCACTGTTAAAAATTTTGAATACGCCATCAGTATTTGTAAAGGTGATTTCATTTTTCTTTGCGACCAAGACGATTACTGGCTACCCAATAAAATTGAAAAGTTAGTCAATTATTTAGAAACACATCCTACACAAGATGTTGTCTTCTCTAATGCAGCAATTGTAGATGAAAATTTACAATCCCTGAACTTAACCATGTGGGAGAAAATTCGTTTTGAAGATGAAGAAATATCACTTTGGGAAAAAGGAAAGGCGTTAGAACTTCTATTAATTAGTAATAGAGTTACAGGTTGTACCGTTGCCATCCGAAAATCATTCGCCAAAAAAGCAATTCCTTTTCCAACTCACATTCATCCCGATTTTATTCATGATGGCTGGATTGCCCTATTAGCTTCTTTGACCAACCAAATTGGTTTTATCAATGAACCTTTGGTTTTGTACAGACAACATGATAATCAACAGGTAGGAATTGTGGAAAAGGAACGGGAAAAAGTTCATGTTTCATCACGTATTTCACGACCACGACAGGAAAAACTAAAGCCTTTTCTCGAAAAAGAATTATTATATACCAACCTCCTCAACCATGTTCATCAAAATTATCCAGAACTGAAAAATCGGACAAAAGCGTTACAAACTATTGCCGAACATTATCAAGTAAGAGGAAATTTGGAAGAAAATAGATGGAAGCGATTATTTCCTATTTTAAGGAATTTTTACAGAGGAAATTATCACCGTTATCAGCATTTAGGTTCAGATTGGTACGGAGTGTATTTGGCTTTGTTGGGAGATTTGTTTGAATAGTTAAATAGGTATGAGGTCGTAGGTATGAGGTATAAAATTATACTCCCCATATCTACGACCTCATACCTACGACCTCTTATTTTCCTTGTGCTTCTACAACGGCAATTGCCACCATATTGACAATTTCACGAACTGATGAACCTAATTGTAGTACGTGTACAGGTTTACGAAGTCCTAATAAAATGGGTCCAATATATTCAATATCCGAAGTCTCTTTCAATAAGTTATAAGCAATATTGGCAGCAGATAGATTCGGGAAGATAAGCGTATTTGCACCTTCTTCCGCCAATTTAGAGAATGGATAATTTTCCTTAATCAACTCATTATCAAAGGCTAAGTGAGCTTGCATTTCACCTTCCACAATCATTTCAGGGTGTTTTTTCTGCAAAATAGCCGTTGCTTCACGCATCTTCACGGCATCGTCACCATTGGCAGTACCAAAGTTAGAATACGTCAATAAGGCAATTCTTGGCTTTAAATTAAACTGTTCAACAGCTTTTGCCGTCAATTCTGTAATTTCTACAATATCATCAACCGTTGGATTGAAATTGATAGTTGTATCTGAGAAAAATATTGGTCCTTTTTTCGTGAGCAAAATATACATACCCGATACTTTTTTCACGCCATCTTCACGACCAATGATTTGTAAAGCAGGACGAATAGCATCTGGATAATTACGAGTCAAGCCAGAAATCACACAATCAGCATCACCAGTTTCCACCATCATTGAAGCGAAATAGCTACGAACCTGCATTTGCTTATGAGCTTCGTAATGGTTATATCCTTTACGTTTTCTTTTCTCAAAGAATAAATCACCGTAATGTTTTAGACGTTCCGCAGTTTCTGGAGAACGAGTGTCAATAATCTCAACATCAGCTAAATCGAGGCTATTGGTTTCGATAATTCCTTTGATTTTTTGGACATCCCCTAATAAAATCGGAATACAAATACCTTCGTCTTTCGACTGCTGAACGGCTTTCAATACCTTCAAATTTTCTGCATCAGCAAAGACAACACGTTTTGGAGAACGCTTCGCACGATTGACGATATATTTCATCAACTGATTGTCGAGTCCTAAACGTTTGCTTAATTCCAATTCGTAAGCATCCCAATCAGTAATTGGATTTTGAGCCAAACCTGACTCCATCGCTGCACGAGCTACCGCAGGAGCAACCGTTGTAATAAGGCGTGGGTCAACAGGTTTTGGAATAATATAGGTTCTTCCAAAAGTGAGATTTTTTTCATTATAAGCCAAATTTACAATATCTGGAACGGGCTTTTTGGCTAAGGCAGCTAATGCTTTTGCTGCAGCCATTTTCATATTTTCGTCAATTTCAGTGGCACGGACATCTAACGCACCTCTAAAAATATATGGAAAACCTAAAACGTTATTCACTTGATTTGGATAATCAGAACGCCCAGTTGCCATGATAATATCTTCACGAGCGGCTACGGCATCTTCATAAGAAATCTCTGGCGTTGGGTTTGCCATTGCAAAAACTACGGCATCTTTTGCCATAGATTTAATCATATCTTGCGAAACAATATTTCCAACTGATAAACCCAAAAATACGTCTGCACCCACCATTGCATCAGAAAGTGAATGAATATCGGTACGTTCTGAAGCAAAAGGTTGAACATATTTATTCAAATCGGTACGGCTTTTTGAGACTAAACCATCTTTGTCAAACATCAAAAGATTTTCAACTTTAGCTCCAAGTCCTAAATACAATTTCATACAAGACAATGCCGCCGCACCAGCACCCGATACCACAAATTTGCAGTCTTCAATTTTCTTTTCAACAATTTCCAATGCATTCAACAAAGCAGCTCCCGAAATAATGGCAGTACCGTGTTGGTCATCGTGCATGATTGGAATATTGAGGTCTTTACGTAGTCTTTCCTCAATCTCAAAACACTCAGGCGACTTAATATCTTCTAAGTTTACACCTCCAAAAGTTGGCTCTAAAATCTTAACTGTTCTGATTACTTCTTCTGGGTCTTCCGTATTTAATTCAATATCAAAAACGTCAATATCTGCAAAGATTTTGAATAAAACGCCCTTGCCTTCCATTACAGGTTTTGAGGCTTCTGGACCAATATTTCCCAAACCTAAAACGGCTGTTCCATTAGAAATAACGGCTACTAAATTACCTTTGGCAGTGTATTTATAGACATTCTCTTTATTAGCGGCAATTTCCAAACATGGCTCGGCAACACCTGGAGAATAAGCTAAGGAAAGGTCACGTTGAGTTTCAGTTTCTTTAGTGGAAATAACGGCGATTTTTCCAGGACGACCTTTAGAATGATAATCTAAAGCATCCTGTTTTCGGATTGGTTTTTGGCTCATGGGGTAATTATTTTGCGAGAAGTTTATTAAAGTTGTACCCTGCAAATGTACAACACGATACCGATTAAAATTATATTTTATATCTGTTTTATCTTAATTCTCCATAATTATTTAACTTTTAAGGGTCAAAAGCCCCTTTATAGCATATTTGCCCATATTGTCACTTTTACCAGAAAAAATAGCTAAGAATGTACTGAATTAGTTTATATTATCAAGTGATGGAGGTTTGATAAGTACGGCTTATTTTACTGTCTCAAAAATCCAATAACGAACTTCCATCAAACAGTCACACACCATGTTTTTTCAAAAATTTCATTAGCAATTAAACACATTATCCCTTCTTTTTCTGTCAATTCTTGGTTATGATTAGCCGCATCTGCAATGCCACACCAAGGCTCAATACATACGAAGTCTGCATTTTTTGCTGCCCAAATTCCTAAAAATGGGAATCCTTCAAAGTCAAACTGCAATTGCTGATTTACGTTGTCAGATTTAAGCGTAATTGATGTAGATTCAAGATTTTTAAAGACAATGGCATCGTCATAAAATAGTTCTTTGGTCAAAGGTAAAATATTGGTTTTTATCAAAAAATCAAAAGGTTGTGTTTCAATTAAACCTTCATTAGTCAATCCCCAACGCTTAAATGTTTCCGTTTTATTAAACTTCAAATAATAGTCATCATAATTGGTATTCTCAGCCAAAGGAACGGCAAAAGCAGGATGTCCACCCACAGAGAAAAACATTTCTCCTTCGCCAATATTTTTTACAGCATAAGTAACAGAAAGTGTATTATTGATTAAAGTATAAATCAACCGAAACTCAAATTTGAAGGGATAAACTTTCAGGGAATTATCGTCGTGAGTGAGTAAAAAAGTTACGCTATTTTCAGAAGATTTTTCAACGGCAAATTCTCTATCACGAGCAAATCCATGACGGGGCAAAGTATATTCTTTCCCTTCAAAGCGATAAACATTATTTTTTAACGAACCCACAATTGGAAACAAAACGGGCGAGGATTTACCCCAAAAATTGGGGTCAGCACTCCACATATATTCTGTTTGATTTTCGTGGTTGAAAAGGCTAACTAATTCAGCACCTTTCGGGTTGATTTTTACAGTGAGGTTTTGACTTGTGATTGTTTGCATGGGAGTTTACCAATTTACATTTCCTCAAAAGTACAACATTTTAAATATTAAACCCTTCCAAGTTTTTAACATTTGGAAGGGTTTATATTTTGTCAAATCATATCGTGAAACCACCTAATTCTTTCTCATATCCTCTGGCAAAACTTTCTTTTTAGAAATGGTAATGTATGTGCCAATCATGATGGTGCGGTAGGCGGCTGGCGTTATTTCGGTGCGAGTTTTTCCGTCAGTTGAATAGCGATAATTATAGACGTTTTTAGTGCCGAGTATGTTATCTACCGATAAATAAATGACCATAAAATTCCCTTTGACATTGGTTAAATAATTGAGCCAAACACTGGTATTATGTACGTCTGGAGTGCGTTCTGACAAGAAATTGGCATTATTGGGATTGTAATACGGACGACCACTTGTGTACGAGTATGTTCCCGAAATAGTCATCATTGGTTTGGCGATAAAATGCTTGTAAACCACATTCAAATTATGATTGGAAACAAACGTTGGCTGTGCTTCTGCTATGTAATTACCAAATAATCGCTTCGAGTCACAATAGCTATAATTTACCCATAAATCTCCGTTTTTAACAGTTTTGCTATCTCTAAAAAATACATCCACCCCTTGAGCAAAACCATGCCCCGAATTATCCGTTTTCCCGTTCGGAAAGCGTTGTGGATTTGCATCAAAATAACCTGTTGTACTTGGGTATTCTCTTACTAAATTTTCGTATTTTTTATAGTAACCCTCCACTCTGAAAGTACGTTTATTTTTGATGATTTGGTAGTTCAAAACGGCATGAGTAGCTTGTTCATATTGTAAGTTTTTGTTGTAGAAATAATATCTATAATCTGGAGTTTGATAGAACTTTCCGCCTGCCATTGATACCTGCGAATATTGCCCAGTTTTATAAGCCAACGAAAATCTTGGAGCTAAGTTGAAACCCGATTCTAAAGAAGAATATTCCCCTCTAACACCAATTCTACCAGCTAATTTACGAGTAATGTAAAACTCTGATTCTGAGAATAAAGCACCATAATTATCAACTAAAGTATTATTATTTTTTTCACCATTTTGCTGTACTAACAAATCGTATTTGGCTGAATGCCCTTCTGTTCCGAACAAGATATTGTTATTTTCTGCAAAAGAATGGGTTAAAGTTGCCCGTAATTGTGAGCGTTGTTCTGTCTTACCAAAAGTAGATGTGCCAGCCTTTAAATCATCAAAATTATACGAATAGGAAGCTCCAGATTTCAAAACCCAATTGGCATCTTTATCTAATGCTTTTTGGTAGCTACTGGTTAGAAAAAGGTTATCATTTTTTATGCCAAATTCGGTTAAAACATTGTTATTTTCAGCATTTTTAAACATCATTCCAGAAACACTTTTTCCATAAATAGCATCGAATTTAAAGTTTTCTCCCGATGATGGTTTTAAGCGGTAAGACGTAGAAATATTCAATTGCTCAGGGATTTTTTTCCATTCAATATTTTGCGGATAAATTGAAAATAATGGCGTAAGATTACTGTATGCAACTGTTCCATTTATAGAATGATTATCAGTCAATTGGGTATATCCTGCTGACAATTGAGCCAAATTTGCATTGATGACATAACCCGATTCAGTAGCTAAATCGGTAGTATTCATTTGTAAAACTGCCGATAAAGCCTGACCATATTGAGCCGAATATCCACCCGTTGAAAACGCTGAACCTTTAAACTGAAAGGGTGCAAAACGTGAGCGAGAAGCCACATCTGGCGAAGCCGTATTGTAGGCATTTTGAACGGTAATTCCATCAATCAAAATTTTAGATTCTTGAGCAGAACCGCCACGCACAAACATCCCTGTTGATTCTCCATTTCGTTGAGAACCAGGTGTTAAAAGCGTCATGGTTTGCGTAATATCTGCTCCTCCGCCCGCAGTTGTTACAATGTCGATAGGTTTTATTAAGGTTGTTTTCTTTTCGTCTGAAGCCTCAAAAGTTCCTGCTGTTACCGTAACTGTATTCAATTCATTGGCGGTTTCTCTCATTTTTACGGTCAATTCCATCAACCCATTTTTCAAGATAATAGTCTGACTATAAGCCTCATAACCTATAAAAGAAGATTGGATAATTTGTTCTCCTTTTTCGGTAGTTTTAAACTGAAAATTACCTGCTCCATCGGCAGTTGCTCCATCATAAGAGCCTTTTAAAGAGACATTTGCCCCTGGTAAACTCAGTCCTTTTTCATCGACAACTTTACCTTTAAGAGTTGTTTGTCCGAAAGAGTATGCGGTAGTTAATATAAAAAATAGGGCGAGTAAATTTGTAAGCGTTTTCATCAGCGTATTTGTTTAATTTCTGATTCAAAATAAGGGCAGAAACAAGTTTTATGGAATGGTTTTCAGATGAACTCCATGATTTGAGGAGTGAATTAAGGTTTTTCGTGAGGGAAATTTTCTTTTATCCGTGATTTTGATGTTATTTTGTAAAGAGTCTGCCAAACCATTATTCAAATCTGTTACGCCATTATTGTCAAATAATACAGTTTTTGATTTTTCGCTTTTCTTCCTTACTTCATCACATTGAAGCAATATTTATAAACTCTATCGTGAAAAGAGGCTTTTTACTTTCTCTATTATTTTCAATGTATTCTCTGGTGTTAAAAGCTCAGAGCGAAAAACCTATGTACCTAAGTTTTTCATACGGAGCAGACCAAAATCTCGAAAAATCAGATAAAATTCTTTCCACAACTCCAACTTTGTTAAGTGTAACTTTTGAGAAACGATTGCCCAATAGTGATTTCTATGGCTTGGGCTTACACGCTTATCGGTTTATAAAGGTTTTCGATAATTATAACCATTTGTCACTGAGAGGATACCAACATTTTGGCTATGCGGTTGATGCTTCTGGAGGGAATTTTGACCCATACATTGGTGCTTTTGTGGGTGGAGAAGTATTTCAAGGAAGTTTTAATCCAGCCGTTGGTATTTTTATTGGTTTACGAACGATGGTTACTCAAACAGCAGGTTTTCACTTTGAATTCATCTCAACTTCTTCTGGATTTAATAGCACTTCTCTTCTGCAATTTGGACTAACAACTTGTTTTATGAAAAGTGAATTTCCGAAATTAAAAAAATGGGGAAATCGTTGTCCGAAGTGAGTTATTGGTTATTGGTTATTGGTTATTGGTTATTGGTTATTGGTTATTGGTTATAAAAAAGTGCTTTTTGTAATTATAGATTCCCTAAATATCGTTTTTTTTCAAATTAATATTATCCAGTAACCAATCTACCAGTAACCAATAACCAATCTACTAATAACCAATCAACCAATATGAAACTTTACTGAAATTGAGTGGGTTATATTTTTATGGAAACAAAAAATACTACTCAACAAACCACTTCAAAACTTCAAAATCCCACTTTAGCTTGGAGTTTATTAGCTTTATTAGCCGTTATCTGGGGCAGTTCATTTATTCTTGTTAAGAAAAGTCTTGTTATTTTTGATGCCTCACAAGTAGGTTCATTACGGATAGCGGCGGCATTTCTTTTCTTTTTGCCATTCGTTTTAATTAACCTCAAAAAAATTCCTTTTCAAAAGGCTCACATTTTTTTATTAGTTGGCTGTTTGGGCAATTTATTTCCTGCTTATTTATTTTCTTTAGCAGGGTCAAAATTAGACAGTGGTGTTTCAGGTGCTTTAAACTCGACTACTCCCCTTTTTACGCTTATTGTTGGTGGTCTTTTCTTTGGTAATAAAATCACGTCTAAACAGACAATTGGTATTGTTTTGGGTTTTATCGGAGCTTTGTTATTGATTTTGGCAGGAGCAAAAGGGCTCAATTTTAACGTTTATGCTCTGTACGTAGTAGCTGCAACGGTTTTTTATGGATTAAATCTCAACATTACTAAAAAATATTTGACAGGCTTAGACCTCACTCCATTCCAGATTACCTCTTTCATATTTACGACCATTGGACCAATAGCTCTCATTGTCCTATTCAGTGGGAATTTCGTCCAAAAAGTTCAAAATCCAGAAGCAATACAACCACTTTTATACGGTATTCTTTTAGGTGTAATGGGGTCAGCTATTGCGATGGTTTTGTTCAATAGACTTATACAAATGACCAGTGCGGTTTTGGCAAGTTCGGTAACTTATCTTATTCCGATTGTAGCAATTATTTGGGGAATTCTCGACGGAGAAACTATACAAATTCAGCACTTTTTAGGTATGGGAATAATTTTAGTTGGTGTATATTTGGTGAATAAATCTTAATTCAAAAACCAACAATGCTCAAAGCAACAGTCAACAACCAAACCTTTGATATTCAGTCAGATAAATCTGGAATCATGGTAAATAGTCAGCCATTCAATTGGGATATGGTTGAAGTTAAAGATAGAAATTTTCATATTCTTTACAACAATCGCTCATTTAATGCAGAGGTTTTAGAGACTGATTATCAATCAAAATCATTTTTAATTAAGATAAATAAAAATAAATATTCTGTTTCGGTAAAAGACCGTTTTGACATTTTGCTTGACCAATTGGGAATGAGCAACGCCAATGCGACAAAAGTAAACGACCTCAAAGCACCCATGCCAGGTTTAATTGTGGACATCAAAGTAAAAGTGGGTGATGTGGTAAAAAAAGGCGATACCATCCTAATTTTGGAGGCTATGAAAATGGAAAATATCCTAAAAGCCGTTGGCGATGGAACGGTTAAAGCCATTAAAATTTTACCAAAACAAAACGTAGAAAAAAATCAAATTCTTATTGAATTTGAATGAAATTAGAGGGTAGAGTTTAGATTTCAGAGAATAGATTTTAGAGAATAGAGAATAGAGAACAGATATTAGAGAATAGTTTCATCAAATATCAATCCTGTAATCTCTCTCATCTAAACTCTAACCTCTATAATCTAAACTCTATACTCTGTCTAACCTCTATCATCTAAACTCTGACCTCTAATCTCTATCCTCTAAAAAAATCTAACCTCTATTATCTAAATCCTCTTTTTCTCCTTTCAATCCTTTTTCCTATCTTTGCCTCCGCAAAAAACCTTACATCATGGACAAACCCAAATACAGACGTATTCTTCTTAAATTATCAGGCGAAGCCCTTAGTGCTGGCGGCGAAGTTATTGACCCTTCTATCTTAGAGCAATACGCTCAGGAAATTAGAAAAGTAAAAGATTTAGGCGTAGAAATCGCAATTGTGATTGGTGGAGGCAATATTTTTCGTGGTGCTGCCGCTGCTAAAGTTGGTATCGACCGTGTGCAAGGTGACTATATGGGAATGCTTGCTACTGTTATTAATGGCATGGCAATTCAAGCCTCTCTTGAAAAGCACGGAATGTTCACTCGTCTATTGACTGCTATCAAGATGGATGCCGTTTGCGAACCATTCATTCGTCGTAGAGCAATGAGACATTTAGAGAAAGGGCGTATCGTAATCTTCGGAGCAGGAACAGGAAACCCTTATTTCACAACCGATTCAACCGCTGCCCTTCGTGCAGTTGAAATTGAAGCAGAAGTTGTTTTGAAAGGCACAAGAGTTGACGGCGTTTATACTGCCGACCCAGAAAAAGACCCAACTGCTACAAAATACGAAAGTCTTTCCTTTGCTGAAGCCATCTCGAAAGGTCTAAAAATCATGGATACTACGGCATTTACTTTATGTCAAGAAAACGAAGTTCCTATCATCGTATTTGATATGAATAAGCCAAGCAACCTTGTTAATTTAGCCAAAGGCGATTCAGTAGGAACGCTTATCAGTTAATAATTAAATAGGTTTTAGAATTTATATCGTGTTTGATTATGTTGTAATTACTTGATTAATAGCAAGTTTCAACACTAAATCCAACATATAAATCCTAACCCTACTTAATTATTTTAATTAATCACTCATTCACAAATCACTCATTGAAAAATGGAGGAAATAGAATTTTATATTGACGCTGCCAAAGAAACAATGGACGGAGCGTTGAAACACTTAGCCATTGAATTATCAAAAATTCGTGCAGGAAAAGCAACACCTTCAATGCTTGATGGTATTCAGGTTGATTATTATGGAATGATGACTCCACTCACAGGGGCAGCATCCATCAGTACACCCGATGCACGAACAATTTTGGTAAAGCCTTTTGAAAAGAAAATGATTCAAGAATGTGAAAAGGCAATTCGTAATTCAAATATTGGACTTTCACCAATGAATGATGGTGAAAATATTCGTCTGAATATTCCTCCACTGACAGAAGAACGTCGTAGAGAATTAGTAAAGCGAGTAAAAGGAGAAATAGAAACGGCAAAAATTAATGTTCGTAACGTCCGTCAAGATGCTAATAATAACATCAAGAAATTGAAAAATGATGGAGCATCGGAAGATGCCATCAAAGAAGGCGAAGAACGCATCCAACAATTGACCAATAGTTATATTGCAAAAGTGGAATCTACTTTTGCGGATAAAGAAAAAGATATTATGTCGGTTTAATCAGTAGAGACAAGGCAATGCCTTGTCTCTTTTATTTTATGTAAGAATCCAAAGATTGGAATTAGACAAGGCAAGGTAATACCTCTCAAGAGTGAGACAAGGTAATGCCTTGTATCTACGTTATGCTTTTCATTTCCTCTCTCCCTTGCTGATAACCCAAGAAAATAAGTCTTTGAATATCTTCTTGGTCAAAGTCTTGAATATCAATATTTAAGGTTTTATGTGGGCGAATGATTTTTAAGTTGATTCGTTTTTGTCCTTTCAAAATACCAAATTCACCCTCTGAGCCATCTATTGGTAAACATTCATTTCTGAATTCAGCCCAATCCAAATCTGCATTAAGACATTCATTCACGGCAATATCCATTACTCGGTCAACTAATGCCAAAAGATTTCCATACGGAAAATATCCCCCATCAATATTTCTTGTATGACAAGCGATACAAATAATTTCGGTAGCTCCGTCAGAAATAGCCTTTTTAATTGGAGCAACATCACGCATACCACCATCCAAAAAAGCCATTTTACGTAATCCTCCAATATTTACCACAGGCATTAAAATCGGAATGGCAGAAGATGCCATTATATAATCCAGAAAATGGTCATAAGTTGGGTCTGCATATACAATACTACCATTGATAATATCTACCGCACCCACTTTTAATTGAATAGGGCTGGCATTAAGATTTCGAAGATGAATATTATTATGAAGAATTTCTCGAAGTGGCGTAGTGTCCAATAATCCCTCAAAATTTCTACGTATGGCACTCATTCCCAAATCATACGTACCTCTTCTAAGAGCAAGGCTATCGGGCGTATTGATATTATTAATCCAAAAATCGCAAAGGTCAACGGAACTTTGGGCATAGTCAACACTTCCATTATTATTCATAAACTGCAAGCCAAAATCATTCACCAAATAAGAAGCATTCATACTTCCTGCTGATATTCCATAGATAGCATCAGGACGAAAACCTGATTCAAAAACTGCTCTAACCACACCCGCTTGATATGCTCCCTTGACAGAACCTCCTGCCAATACTAAAATTTTACTCATTTGATTATATCTTATTTACCTATTGTGATTTTCAACAGTTATGGTTTACAGTTTTATGATGTATAAACTTACAGACTTTTCCATTAAATATCGAACTAAAAAAATAAAAATAAGTTAATAAACATATAGTAGATACAAGTTTTTGTAGAAAAGTGTAATTTGCGAATTGTTATCAGTTATTGGTTATTAATTATTGGTTGTTGACGAGTATTATTTTAAGTCAGAATAATAATTCACCTCAATACTTGATAATTTATGCTGCAGCGGTGAACCGCTCCTAATTAAGAAATAATGAGTTTATCAATTAAAGAAATACAAGCTCCTATTGCCGAAGAAATGAAAGCCTTTGAAGGGAAGTTTCGGCAGTCGATGAAAACCAAAGTAATGTTGTTGGATACGATTATGAACTATATCGTCCAACGAAAAGGGAAACAAATAAGACCGATGTTTGTATTCTTGACGGCAGGACTTTGTGGTGAAATTACCGAAAAAACGTATCGTGGTGCTGCTCTCATCGAACTTTTACATACCGCAACGCTTGTACACGACGACGTGGTGGATGACTCCAATTATCGGCGTGGATTCTTTTCGGTAAATGCTCTTTGGAAAAACAAAATAGCCGTTTTAGTTGGTGATTATTTATTATCAAAGTCACTTTTGTTATCGGTAAATAATAACGATTTTGAGTTATTGAAGATTGGTTCAAATGCAATTCAAGAAATGGCTGAAGGCGAACTAATGCAGATGGAAAAAGCTCGTAAATTAGACATCACCGAAGATGTTTATTTTGAGATTATCCGTAGAAAAACCGCTACTTTGATTGCTGCTTGTTGTGCTATGGGCGTGAGTTCGGTTGGAGCAGACGATGAAACTGTTGAAAAAGCAAGATTATTTGGCGAAAAAGTGGGTGTAGCTTTCCAAATCAAAGATGATTTATTTGACTATGGTGACGCTGAAATCGGGAAGCCTTTAGGAATTGACATTAAAGAAAAGAAAATGACTTTACCGCTGATTTATGCTCTAAATCAGGCTGATTGGTTAACAAAGCGTCGAGTAATTAATACGATAAAAAACGAATCGGAAAATCCTAAAAAAGTAGCTGAAGTAATTGATTTTGTGAAAAAATCTGGAGGCATTGAATATGCTACACAGGTTATGCAAAGCATTGTTACAGAAGCACATAATATTTTAAATACTTTCCCTGATACTATTTTTAGACAATCCTTAGCGGGTTTGGTTCAATTTACGATTGAGAGAAGTAAGTAGGTATTGGGTATTGGGTATTGGGTATTGGGTATTGGGTATTGGGTATTGGGTATTGGGTATTAAAAAAGTGGAACTTAGCTTACTAAGTTCCACTTTTTAGTTAAGAATAAAAAATTAAATATTAACACCAATTACTAATTTTTAATTACAGTCATTGGTAAACAAATATTTTCTTTACACACTATCGTAAAAGGGTCTGCTTGAACAGTAATACTCTCAATACAAGCAGGTTTATTCATATCTCTTACTGTCAATTTTATGGGCTGACTATTTGCTTTCAGTTCTTTCCCTAAACCTACCCGAATAGTTGAACCATAAGCTGTTCCTCCAACATTCAAGACTGTTCCTCCTGTACCATCTGGATTGGCGTTTACCACCACTTCATATAACCCTGCTGCTCCTGCACTAATGACATTAGTTTGGATTAAAGTAGTAAAATAATCATCAGATATATCATAAGGTGTTCCATTATTATAGACCTTAATAGAAGGAGCTTCTACATTTGCCGTTATTTTACAAACCGTACAAACTGTTCCGTCGATAGTCACTTGAATATCTCTTGAACATTCATCACTGGCATTAAAAATTCTCACCGTATAAACAGTCGCTGTTGAGTTTCCAACTAAGCTATCAATTTCAAAATAACTACTGCTATTTATCTCCGAAGCATTGGCAAATAATGGCCCTGTGTAGGTAGTACCAATCGAATATCCAACTTTATGAGAGAATTGTAAATTTGATAAAATAATTTTAGCATTGTCTTTCAATTGGTCTGTAATTGGGTCACAGGTAGCTTTTTGAGCCACTAAATCCAGTTTTGGTAATGGGCAATAAGCAAAGTCATAAGAGTGGTTTGATTGCCCAACATCCCCAGTTGTTACCGAGATAGCTCCGTCATTCCCTGTGAGTATCCCATCAGAATCTAACAAATCTTGATTGGGGCCAGCACCAGCATTAGAATTACCTAAAATACTATCGTCAACTTTCCAACCTCCATCATTTGTGGTCGTGTCCATCACCACTTTATTACCTCCAGAAATAACCGAACCTGTATATAAATTATTAGACTCTTCTATTTTTGTTTTCTTTTTACTAACCGATGCAGGAGCAAACGCTGAAACGGCTTTACCTTTCACCAATATCTTATAATTTGTTCTTGGTTGTGGCCCTAAACGATTAGGTTTTGAAACTCCGAGTGTATCCACTACATTAAAGTGATTGAAAGCATAAACACCATTCATATCAGTAGTATCTCTCCCAACTACTTGATTACTTGAATTTACCAAGTGTAATATTACCGATGAAATCCCTTTTTCTCCAGCATCTTGAATTCCATTACCGTTATTATCTTTCCAAAGTAAATTCCCGATTTCAAGCGGAGCAGGGTCACAGACCATATTAATATCTCCTAATGAACTTGCTTTACCATAGTTTACGGGAGCATTATTGATGATATTATTTAATTCTTCAATTACTTCCAATGCTCTTTTTTTACTTCCATTTTCATTACTAAGCCAAGTTAATCCCGCAGAATAAGCCCTTATTGGGTCAGTTGAAGCCAATAATATTTCACGAGAACCAGGTCTGAAAGCCAATGAACCAACACTCAATTCATAGTGACCAAATGGGTCATTTGAGTCTCCAACATAAAACTCTCCTCCTCCTACTCCCTGATTATTATTTTGTCCCGCAGTAGAAACACCACAAACTGTTCCATTATTTTCTAATGTCCAATTGATGCCATCACAACGTCCAATTCTGAGAATATCACCTCCCAAACGAGGGTCAAAACCAAATGTGCCATGATGCTGACCATGTGCATCTACCCCTGCAAAACGTATCTGATGACTAAAACGGTCTGTAAAAGCAACAATCATAGAACCGTCAGAGTCAAGTTCAATATCAGAAAGTAGTGGCATTGGATAGGCTAAAAACTTATCCAATGATGGGTCTGGTCGTCCACGCATAAATTCGGGCATTCCCGACACATACCAATCTGAAATCCAAGGATACCATTTTCCAGACTCTGGACGCTCCCCTGTGGCAATTCCTTTTTTATAATTTAAAGGAAATTCAATTGCCAAATTCCATGTAGGAGTAGGAGCTTCTGGCTCAAATTCATAAATTCGAGCCTTTAAATCGGTACTATCCTTTGAAATTGAAGCATCGCAAGTAACCCCAACAAAAACTTTATTTTGTCTTACACAAAGCCCAAAAGGGCGACCAATTCCTTTATGAAGTTCGTCAAAACCACTTGGAATATCCCAAGAAGTAATGTCTGAAGCTGTAATACTTCCCGCAGGTTTATGAGGAACATCAATAAAGATTCGGTGTAATTTTCGTTCTTTTAGATTTACCACAAATAAATACTTTCCATCACTGGAAATATCTAAATCTCCCAACGACATTTTACCAACTTCATCAAAGGGGTTTCCGTTGGCATTAATCGTGTCTAATTGATAATTCGGAGCTGAGTGTGGGTCACTTCCAGTATTAATTCCGAAATCAGATAAATTGAGATACAACTCGGTAAAAGACTGAGCAGGAGCAGTTACATTTTTGGTAACATAGATAGCTCCACTACCTCCAATTCCAAATCCTGCATGGCGTTTCATAAAAGCCGCTGCAAAAAAAGAACCAGTTTCTCGCTGATACGCCCCTCCCCAAGTAGAACCGACCATCGCAATAGATGAATTGGGCATTCCTATTTGGCTATGGTCTGTACCAGAAGCGGAGTATTTAAAAAGAGCTAAACCATCATTCGGAATGAGATTATCTCCAATACCAACCACATAACAGGGTACCACAACCGAAGGGTCGTCTCCACAGTAATCATCGGCAAGATTCATTCCTAAATCAACTCCAGAAACAGGAGCATGAACCATTTGAATACTGGATTGACTACTTGCTCCTGTTTGCGTAATAAATCCATCAGTATAACTTTCGGGTAATAGAAAGTGTATCCTCAGATTTCCAGAAACATCAGCGATAGTATATCTTCCGTGATTGTTGGTTAGGGCAAAACCTTTCAAAACACCAGCATGGTCATAGGCTTCAACTCTAACTCCAGCCCAAACTTGGTCGAGATATGTGGCGGTGCTATCCCAAGCACCATTTACATTAAAATCCTTATAGACTCGCCCCGAAACTTGGGCGTGTATAGAGGATGTAAAAAATAGAAATAGAGGAATAATGGCAAACAGTCTTTTGGTGTGTATAAATAGACGCAACTCTGCCCGTCTTCCAAAAACGGGTACATAAATATTCATTTGTTTTTACCAATTAATGGCGGTTTAATTGTTGGAAACTGACGGTGTATTTGGAGCAAAAATTATGCCGAATGACGGTTGGAAGAGGTATTACAAGTACCCTAAACAAGAGGTTCTTTTTTAAGAAAAAGAGATTCTTTATTGTCTAAAAATAATACCATTAGACATTATTTATGACGAAAGTAGAAAAATATCTATAAATGGATATTTTCAATGAATGATATGTTTTTTCGCAAAAAAACGCATTTGTCATTAAAAATAAATTGTTTTGGAATAGTTATAAAAAAAGAAAATTAATTATTAGAGCATATTTTAAATTATTAAATAATAAGCAGTTACAACTTTTTATAATTATTGAACGTTTTGTTGCTCTTTCGCTTTGGGCAATTGCCACCAAGGCAAATATGGATAGGCGTGATGTTCGTGATGATACCCAAAAAAATAGCAAGAAATGAAAGCCACAAAATGATTGAGGTCTTGACTTCGAGCTTTGAATTTATCCGAAGTATCGTGTTCTCCACGATGAGGCAAATACGTTCCAAAATAGAATAATTGTAACGTACTAAGAATAGCAGGGACTTCCCAAAAAACTATCAAATTTTCCATCGGAAAAACTAACTTTAAAATATTATACGTAATAGCCATAAAGAGAATTTGCCAAAAGGTTACGTATTCTAAAGCAAATTTCAGATACCATCTAAAGAAATTTCCATGATAATAATCAGGGTCATCGTCCGACACCACATGGGCATGATGTAAGTGATGTTTGCGAGAAAGTTTTTCGTAATTGTTATAGGCAAAAATCGTTGCACAAACAAAACCAATCCAATAATTCAATTTCTTATTATTGGGAGCAACAACGCCATGAATGGCATCGTGAGCGGTGATAAAAATTCCTGTGTATAAATGCGTTTGCAAAAGCACAAACACATACACCAATGGATTGTAAAAATCTATTTGATAGTTTAATAAATATATCAACGTAACTATCCAAAGCGAAATAATACCGATAGCATAAAATATTCCTTTATTTTCCATAAATTCTTAATCAATAAAAACTTAACCCTTTGAAGCCTTTATATTGAAGCTGTTAACTAAACACTGCTGAATTAACCCCTAATTCCTTAACTTTGTTACAATTTGTGTTTTTAAAACGGCGGACAGGGCTGTCCGTGTTACATTTGATGGCAAAATTAGAAAAAGACTTACAGATGGCAATTTTATCAATGCCACAAAAAGATAAAGATAAATTATTATTGAGGCTTGTTGCCAAAGATGTTATTCTTGTTCAGCAGTTACAATTCACTTTGGTGGAAGAAGGAATAACCGTTGAGTTCCGTCGTGATGAAGTCAAAACTGCGATTGACAAACTTTATCGGTTGGATGCCATGTCATCGGGCTATTTAATGATGGATATGCGTTATCTCAATAGCGAAATTACTCGACACGTAAAAGTTACCAAAGATAAATACGGTGAAGTAGAATTGACCATGAAATTGTTGAAAGACTGTTTTGAAAAACAATTGAAATGGATTTCAAAATACAATTCAAAAACCGATACACTAACAAATTATGTTGTTAAAAGAACTGATTTTCTTTTGAAGAAATTGGTAAAACTTCATCCCGACATTCAGTTTGATTTTTATAGTGACGTTAATTTATTGTTAGAAAACATTTATAGCAACGGCACTTCCTTTTATGCCGTACAAATGGGACTACCGAAGGTTTTTGAAATTTCAGAATCAGAATAATTTTTTACTGTGACTCCGCAAAATATACTTGCTTCAAAACATACCCAACCATTGCAAACGAATCAATTCATTAATTCTCTTTCTGAAAGTATTTCACAAAATACTTTTGTCAAACTGTCTTTGGGCAATTATAAAGGTTCTGAAGAAGGGCTAAAAAATATTTACGTCAAACAGATTTTGATAAAACGAGAAGAGAAACTCAACTTTACTTATCGCTACAAAACCCGTGATATTACCAAAAACTTCACGATTGAAGAAGGCGTAAATCTCATTCACCAATCTTTAGAAAACGGTTTTAAAGTCGCAACGCTTTTTACCAATGAGTTTGATTTAATTTGGGAACAATTTAATAATCAAAAGATTACATTACGAAAAATCAATCCCACCCAAAAAGCTCAAGTTTCGCTCGACCACGACCGTTCTAAAAAACGCCTGATTGAAACCAATGCAAAAGCCTATTTACACGAACTAAAAATTACGGATGCGGAGGGAAATGTTTACAAAAATGCTCAGGATAAATACAAGCAAATCAATCATTACGTTGATATTTTGAGTTCTTTAATTAAAGAAATTCCTGCCGAAAATCTGAAAAAAGTCGTTGATATGGGTTCGGGGAAAGGTTATTTAACTTTTGCTTTGTACGATTATCTGACGAATGTTTTGGCGTTAAAACCGTCAGTCATTGGCGTAGAATTTCGTCCTGACATGGTAGAATTATGTAATTCAATTGCCCAAAACACAGGATTTGACGGTCTGAATTTTGTGGAAGGAACCATTGAAAACTACGACAGCACCGATACCTATATTCTCATTGCCCTCCACGCCTGCGATACCGCAACCGACGATGCCATTTACAAAGGAATCACCGCAGAAGCTGATTTAATTGTGGTTGCCCCGTGTTGTCATAAACAAATCAGAAGGGAAATTGAGAAAAATAAAGCCTCCAACGAATTAGACTTTTTGACCAAATACGGCATTTTCTTGGAACGTCAAGCCGAAATGGTGACGGACGGCATTAGAGCCATGATTTTGGAATATTTCGGCTACAAAACCAAAGTTTTTCAATTTATTTCCGACGCACATACGCCTAAAAATGTGTTGGTTGTAGGCATAAAAGGCAAAGTAAACCCGAAGAAGCAAGCGGAGATTTTAGAGAAATTAAAAGCTACGAAAGCTTATTTTGGGATTGATTATCATCATTTGGAGAGATTGCTTGCACTGATTTGAAATCAGTGCATTTTTGGTCTTGCGATTGCATCGCATTTATTAGCGTTAAAAACGCAAGACCAAACCACGCCTGATTGCAAATCAGGGTGAGCGAGAGCATTAATGGTCTTGCGAAGTGTCGCATTTATTAGCGTTAAAAACGCAAGACCAAACCACGCCAAACAGTCCCACTGGGGTTATAAATCAGGGTGAGCAATAATAAAACATTCTCTCAAACAACTATGAAAAATTCAAGAAGAGCTTTTATTTCAAAACTTGGTCAAGGTGGACTTATGCTTGCCGCTCAGCCTTCACTTGATGGTTTAGCATTACAAGACAAAATCGACCCTAAAAATTTTACCATGTTATTTCAAGGCGATTCGATTACAGATGGAAATCGAACTCGTAACAATGACTGGAATCATATTTTGGGGCATGGATATATGTATTTGATAGCCAGCAGATTGTGGTTTGATAAACCCGAAGCGGGCTATAATTTTATAAATCGTGGGATTAGTGGCAATAAAGTTTCAGACTTAGCAAAACGTTGGCAAACGGATACGCTTAACCTCAAACCCAATTTATTAAGTATTTTGGTAGGTGTAAATGATACGCATTCTGTCATCCGAAATCAAAACCCTGAGTCGGCAGAAGTATTTGAAGAAACTTACCGAAACTTGCTAACGGAAACTAAAAAAAAACTCCCTGATGTAGTTTTGGTACTTTGTGAACCCTTCATTCTACCAGTCGGAATGGTGAATCAAAGCAGTGATTTATGGTATGCTGAAATTAAAAAGAGACAGGCAATTGTAAAGAAATTAGCCAATGAATTTCAAACGATTTTTGTGCCGTTTCAGCAATGTTTTGACAAAGCAACTGAAAAAACACCTGCTAATTTTTGGTGTTGGGATGGGATTCACCCAATGCCCGCTGGACATGAATTAATGGCAAGAACTTGGATTGAGGAAGTGAGTAAAAAAGTAAACATATAGTGCTTAACTGAGCCTGTTTTGAGTGTAATTTCGATGGAAATATCATTGCATTAATACCTTTGTGAGGCATCACATTTAATCATTTTTTCGCAAAATATCAACCCCAACATTACACTCCAAACACTTTTTTGTCAGGCAAAAATGATTATACCACTCAATACTCGCTTGTGAATCGAAGGCTGTCTTTATCTTCAAACCCATTGATTGCCAATGCTTTGTAATATTATTTTCTTCGGCAGCAATTTCTTCTAATAAACCAATGGCTTTTTCTAAATAATCTCGATTATCTTTTTGATTGGCATAAGCAACCAATAAAGGCACAACCGTATTTATCACCACATTCTCTACTGAAGAGTTTCCTAAAGTCGGTACTTTCCCTTCTGATTTTTTACCAAAAACATAATGCTCTATCCAATAATCCGATTGTTTTACTTTCAAGATTTTAGCTAAACTTTTCACCTTGTCAAGATGAATTAACACGGAAAAAAGGTTGGCATTTTGATGAATAAATTTGGCGAATTGAGCCAAACGAACCGTGGGGAAATTGGCAGGACGGAGCCGTAAATACTTCCACTCGTGTTGCCCCAAAACTTTATCGTGCAATTGATATTTTGAAGCTAAAAACTGAAATTCTTTTCGGAGATTTTTTCGATAATCGTCCCATTCTATTTCGTTATTGTCATTTTGTAGAAAACCCGCAACGCCAAAAATCAAGGCTTCAATTTGTCCTAAATTATCACGATGTTTTTGTAGAATTTTCAAAGGAAGGTTTTTAGACAAACTCAAAAATGGTTCAGCATTCAGTTTAAAACCGAAGTTTTTGGCTAAAATTTGGTAGGTTGTTTCTTCCCAATCTTGTTTATTTTCCTGTAAAAACTGGTTCACTATCAATGATTTATCTTGCAGACGTTTCATTAAAACCTTATCCAACATCGACAGTTTTTTGATGTCATCCACTTCCATAAATTGATTTTGGCAAGGCATTTCAGCTTTGCTTTGCATCATGGCGTGGTATTTTTGGAGGAGATTTTTATCGGCTCGTTCACACAAGGTAATCGTCGGAATTTTTGTGCCGTCTTTTCGCAAAATGGGTTTATCATCTTCCCAAACAACGTGTAGAATTACGTTTTGATATGAAGCATCAAATTGATGTTTGTGCATATCCCAATCAGAAGATTTTATATGAATTTCAACACTTCCAGCCCATACCACTTCATCAATGATAATACGAGCATCTTGGAAATCTGCTCCAGAGTCAAAGTTTAAACGACCAACCTTATTTACTTCAACTACTTCTCTATCAGTAGTTTGTAGATTTGTTTTATCAAAATTTTGAAATTGCCACAAAAAATGCAGAAATGATTCATTCATGATTTAGTAGAATTAAGTACGGATTTATATACTTGCCATTTTATATAAATCCGTTTTAAATATGATGGTATTTATTATTTTTCCAACTCAATGACGTTATCCATCGCATTTTTATCCAACGAAGCAACATCAAAAACATAATACTCATTATCCAATTTTTGAAATTTCACAGGTGATTTACCCACAAATAACTTTGCCGATTTTACATTTTGAGGAATTTTTAACATGAATTTATCATCTTTATAATTCAAAAGGTGAATATACATTTTATTGCCTTTTTCGGTAACTGCTCCCCACGCCTGCGGACGGACAAAACCGCCTTTTGAGCCATAAATTGTTTCTCCGTAAACCTTCAACCAATCGCCCATTTGAGCTAATCTTTCCACAAATTCTGGTTGAATTTCACCATTGGGCATTGGTCCAACATTTAATAAAAAGTTTGCTCCAAAACCAGCCGCTTTTACTAAATAATCAACCAATTGTTTGGTTGATTTGTATTTATGGTCATTGATATTGAATCCCCAAGCGTCGCTAATGGTTTCGCAAGTTTCGAGTGGCAAAGGTGAAATATCAGCACCGCCAAAACCTGTTGAATTTCCACCTGGTAAATCTTTTTCAAACATCTGAAAATCTTCCCCTGCAATTGGCATCAAATGGTGATTATTTCCGATTAAACATTGCGGTTGTAACTTGTGAATTAACGAGTAAATTTCGTCGTACTTCCAATCAATTTTTGAACTCAAAGTCTTGTCATGGTCATTCGCCAATTGATCCCAATGTCCATCAAACCAAATGGTTGAAACTTCACCATAATTGGTCAAAAGTTCAGTCAATTGAGCTTTCATAAATTTTAAATAACTCGCATAATCACTTTTTTTAGTACGTCCTGTGCCTTTGCCTGTTTTTCCTGTTTCGTAAGGATAATCATCTCTGTACCAATCTAATAGCGAATAATAAAAACAAATTTTAATTCCTTGTTTATGACATTCATCGGCTAATTCCTTCACAATATCCCGTTTGAAAGGCGTTTTCATAATATTCCAATCCGACTGTTTTGTATCGAAATTACTAAATCCGTCATGGTGGCGAGTAATCAAAGTAATGTATTTCATACCCGAATTTTTGGCAATTTCAACCCAAGTTTTGGCATTAAAATCAATCGGATTAAAGACTTTTTGTAGCCTAACATAATCCTTTACAGGAATATTTTGGTTTTGCATCACCCACTCGCCATCACCCAAAAGGCTCGACAGTCCCCAGTGAATAAACATTCCGTATTTCATGTTTTGGAATTCCTCACGAGCTTTCAAATTATCTGCTGAAGGCGTGTATCCCGTTTGTCCGAATGTTGAAAATGCAATAGAAAAAGCAATGAGAGATATTAGTATTTTTTTCATAGTTTTTGATTTGGTAATTTGTTGAATGAAGAAAATTTCAAAAGCAATATACTCAAATTTCACTTACTAAAATATCCAGTATTGTGAGTATTTACAGAAAAAATATGATTATGATAAAACATTTTCAGATAAATATCTCCAACTGTTTTATTTGTTTCTTATAAAATGTAAACTTTGGGAATTCAAAAAACTTATACGTATGCTACACAATTTTTACACAAAAACATCAATCAATTTACTCTACTTTTTAACAATCATTCACCTCTCTACTAATGCACAAAGCACTGGTAATGAGTGGATTAATTATAATCAGCAATATTTTAAAATTAAAATAACGCAAAAAGGAATCTACCAAATTAGTTATGATGAACTAAATTCTTCTGGATTTCCGACTACTATAAATCCTCAAAAAATACAAATTTTCAGAAATGGAAAGGAACAAGCCATTTTCATCAAAGGTGAAGAAGATAAACAATTCAATAATGATGATTTCATTGAGTTTTATGCAGAAGGAAATGATGGTTCTTTAGATTCCTTACTTTATACTCCTGCAAAATCCCAACCACATCAATATTATAGTTTATTCACTGATACAGCTTCATACTTTTTGACCTATCACACTGATAATCAAATTGGTAAAAGAGTAAAAACCTTACAAAAAACAAATACAAAAAATCTAAAACCTGAGTTTTTTCACCTCGAAGAAAATCTGCAATTATTTACTTCATCATATTCAGAAGGACAACCAGAGCCAATTGGAACGTCCTTAAATTCGGGAATTTTAAATAGCAATTATTTGTATGGAAAAGGTTGGACAGGAGAAATCAAGAATCCCAATTCATTCGTAAATTTTGACTTCCATCTTGAAAATGTTATAAAAATAGATTCCTTAAAACCAACATTAGAAATCCTATTTGCTGGTCGTTCGGCAGGCAAACATTCTATTGAAACTTGGTTTAATGAAGGTTCAAAACAAAGATTAATTGATACGATTTTCTTCAATAATTATTTCACTTACAAAACTTCTAAAATTGTAAATTTCCAAGATATTGACAATAATAGATTCCGATTTTCAACACGTTCAATTACTTCATTAAATGACCAATATTCCGTATCATATCTAAAACTGACTTACCCACAAAGTTTTGATATGAAAGGCACAACAGAAAAAGTTTTCAACCTTTATCCAAGTGCTTTGCCTGAACGCTTTATAAGTATTCCAAATACTCCTTTGGGCGTGCAATTATATGACATTTCAGATAAAAACAATATTCAAAAAATTGGTTTTACTCAAAAAGAAAATGGTCTTGAATGTATAGTTTTGGGCAATCAGTTTTTAGCAACCAATCAATTCCAAAAAGTTAATTCAATTGAATCTGTCAATTTCAAAAACATCAATAACTCAAAAGCCAACTACCTAATAATCAATCACAAATCATTATCAAAAACAGTAAAAGAATATGCTTCTTATCGGGCTTCAGTTCAGGGTGGAAAATATGATACGCTGAGTATAGAGATTGATTTACTGTATGATTTATTTACTTACGGAGACAAAAATCCATTAGCTATCAAGCGTTTTTTGAATGATAAGATGCGTAATTCAAAACCACAATTTGTCTTTCTAATTGGCACGTCAAGTTATCCACAAAAAGCCAGAAAAAATTTAACAGAATATCAAAATGACTTAATTCCAAATGTGGGTTTTCCAAGTGCTGACGTACCTTTTGTGATGGGATTAAATGGTACTGAACCTAATTTTATGAGTCTTGGAATTGGGCGTTTGGCAACAAATAATCCACAAACTGTTTTAGATTATTTAAAGAAAGTTAAAGAACATGAATCGTCCCCAATGGACGCACTTTGGCGGAAGAAATCGTTGAAAATGTCGGGAGGCAGAACACCTTACGAAATCACCACTTTTAAAGACTATGTGAACGACTTTAAGCACATTTATGAGACGGGATTTTTGGGCGGAAAAGTGGATTTATTGACTAAAAAAACCGATAATCCTGTGGAATTTATTAACGTAACCGAACGAGTAAATGAAGGTGTGGGCATGATTACGTTGTTCGGACACGCCTCTTCTGGGCAAGCGGATATGGACATTGGTTATTGTTCCAACGAACTTTTAGGCTACAAAAATAAAGGCAAATATCCTTTCATTTTGGTGAATGGTTGCGATGCTGGCGATTTATTTGGCTCTCGTTCTTCCTTCGGAACAGACTGGATAAACACGCCCGATAAAGGGGCAATTTTATTCTTGGCACATTCCAATTTGGGTTATCCATCAGTCTTAAAAACGTATTCTGACGAAATTTACAACACACTTTTTACCGATTCACTCTTCGCTGATAAACCTTTCGGAACAGTCATGCGTGAAAGTGTAAATCGTTATTTAAAGAAATACCCCAATAGCATTTACGAACTGGCTACGGCTCAACAACTGACTCTTCAAGGTGACCCTGCAGTGGCACTATTTCCAACACAAAACCCTGATTATGAAACCAATAGCTCATCAATTTTCTTGAAAAATGTGGATATAAATTCACCTCTCAACAGCAATGCAGATTCGTTGAAAGTTGGAATTGTGATTAGTAATTTAGGACGAATTTCTTCTAAAAAGTTTAACCTAAAACTAACTCGAATTTATGCGAATGGTATAGTGGATAACTTTGAAAAGCTCAATATAAATCCTATCAATTTTCAAGATACTGTTTATTTGAATATTAAAAATGATAAAAATTTAAGCATTGGCAATAATCGTTTTGAAGTAAGTTTAGACCCTGATAATCAAATCATTGAAACGAATAAAAGCAATAATTCAGCCGTTTTAGAATACAATTTCCCGAGTGCCAACATAAGCGTTTTATCGCCTCGTGAATTTTCAATTGTCAATCAAAAAGAGGTGAATTTTATTTTACAAATTCCACAAAACAATAATTTATCCGTGATTATTGAATTGGATAGTTCTAAGAAATTCACTTCCAATTTTAAGAAAAATTTTACAGAATTAGCAACTTCTTTACTTTATTGGAAAACCGATTTATTAGAGAAAGATAGCGTAGTTTATTATGTTCGGACTAAGTTTGCCAACGAAAATACTTGGACAGAAAGTTCATTTATTTACATCAAAAATGGCACAGAAGGATTTGCCCAAAGTAGCATTCCACAGTTGATGAAAACCACTACCGATAATCAAATTTTATTGGAAGAATCGGGTTGGGAATTCCCTTCATCTTCTTTGAAAATATCTGCAAAAATTTACGGTGGCAATAGTGGAATTCCACGCCCACATTTGGCTAACTCACTGATTATTAACAACAAACAACTAATAGGAAACGGCATTTGTTATCCTTGGAACAACCTCAACGCCATTGCTTTTAACCGTGCCTTACGCCCATATTCGGTCATTCCTTCATTGGTTTGTGGCTATACGCCTTACTCGGTAAACTACCTTTCTACCGATGCAAAATCAACCGATTTAAGCGATTATTTAAACGCTACCGACACAGGAAATTACGTCATGCTTTGGAACTCAGGCTATTTATATTACGATAATTTTTCGTTTGAAAACCTCCAAAAACTACAAGAAATAGGCGTTGATTTAAGTAAAATTGAAAAACTTAGTCATGCCAACGGCTCACCTTTTTTAGTGATTGGTCGGAAAGGAGCGAAAAAATCATTATTAGCATTATTCCCAGATTTTGACAAAAATCCATCGGGAGAAATTTTGACTTTGGATAATTACGAAATCAAAGACCAATTTAATGAAGGTAAAATTACTTCGCCACTTATTGGACCTGCTTCGGAATGGGGTGATATTTCTTTGAAAATTCAGCAAGAAAATTTGCAGTCTTTTTTCTACGATATTATTGGCGTAAATGCACAAGGAGAGGAAACGATTTTACAGAAAAATATCAATAGTAATTCGCTCAAAATCAACAGAATAGACACTAAAATATTTCCATTTCTAAAATTAAAACTTACTCTAAAAACAAGTGAAGAATTTGGGAAAACGCCACAATTACAATCTTGGACGGTGACTTATAAAGGTGTTCCAGAAGGTATTATTGATGTTAATAACTCCTCAAAAATTACGGATAAACAAGAATATGAAAATTTTACGGCAGACGTTTGGTTTAAGAATATTTCGGATAAAAACTTCAAAGATTCTATTACACTAAGACAGGTTTTATCAAATCGTTCATTGGGGAAATCACAAACTAAACTATTCAAAATCAAAGCTTTAAATACATTGGATTCTGTAAAAATTAGCATTCCAATCCAAACCGCTGGGTTCGTTGGTGATAACACGTTAAGTTTAGTTTTTAATCCACAAATTCAACCCGAACAGATTTATAATAATAATTCTATCGACTATCATTTCAGTGTAATTCCAGATAAAATCAACCCAATTCTCAGTGTTACTTTCGACGGTCGGCAGATTCAAAATAATGAAATTGTTTCGGCAAAACCATTGATTCAAATCAGTTTGAAAGACGAAAATCTATTCAGAATTAGAACTGACACGGTAGGCTTAGAAATGTCGCTAAAATCGTGTAAAACTTGTTCTTTCAAACGAATACATTTTAGTAATTCCGATATTTCTTGGAAGGTAAACTTTATAGACAACAATTTCATTATCAAATATTTACCTCAAAATTTAAAAGAAGACACGCTGACTTTACGAGTGCAAGGAAAAGATTTGGCAGGGAATTTGGCAGGAAATCAATCCTATCAAATTTCATTCAGAATTGTGCAGAAAAACGAGTTGAAATCTTGGTTGGTTTATCCCAACCCTTTTGAGTTTTTCACTAAGTTTTCGTTTACAATAACAGGTACAGAAATTCCTAAAAATTACAATCTTGCAATCTATAACGAACAAGGTTGCAAAGTAAAAACGCTTGATACTGCAACTCAACTTTTACACATTGGAATCAACGAATTTATTTGGGACGGCACAGATTCAACAGGTAAGAATCTTACATCAGGAACGTATATTTATCGATTACACGTAAATGATGTAAACCAAAATAGCGGTAAAGTAATGATTTTGAGATAAGTTAAAATAAATGGCGTTTTTCAACGTTTCCAGTAAAATTACGTATTAAAACATCCTATATCTCAACACTTTATATGAAAAAGCATCTACGATTTACACTCATTGTGTTTGTTCTATTCGGTTATAAAACTTTAGCTCAGCACTACATTTATGCACCGATGGCACTCAATCCTGCTTCAACAGGTAATTCTGAAAATCTTAGAATTAGCACTAATTACACAATCGTCAAAGATTATCAAAGTTATTTTTTATTTACGGCTGATGCTCCTGTGACCAAAAATGGGAACCTTGCTCTTGGCATACAAGCAAATGTTTATAAAAATAACGAAGTTGCTTATTCTTTGGCTGAACAGAAATACTTTGTTGGTAGTATTGCTTACCGAATAAAAATAAAAGAGGATAACTATTTAGCACTTGGTGTACAAGGAATGGATATTTATAATAAAACTAATGGCGACTACGCTCCAAATAGTAAGATATATAAAACATTACGAATGGGAGTTGGAGCTAATTTTTACGGAAAAAGAGGAGAATTTGGCATTTCAATCCCTTATTTTCATGAAGATTCAAGCCCTTTTAATATTCATGGAAGTTTTGTTTCAAATAATTTAGGGAAAAATGCACACTTAAAGATTTCAGCAGTAGTTTATCGCCCGTACCAAATATATTATGGGCAAAGTAACCAACAATCAACCTTTCTTGATTTAGGTACAACATTATATTTCAAGAATTTAGGGCTTGGGGTTTGGGCGAATAGAATCACAGAAGGCTCTTTAATTTCAACTTATGCCGTTGACTATTCCTTCAAAGATAATCTAAAATTGGGCTTATCTTTTACCCCAAAAACGCCTTATCAAATAATTCAAATTCATGCTAAGTATGATTTGAAGATTTACAAAAGAGACATTATACGAAGATATTTCTAAAACAAAAAGCTCAAATACGACCTATTTGAGCTTTTTGTTTTAGAAATATCAATCAGGAATATTATAATATTTTTTCACTTCTTCATAATTTGAAAAATCTATGGCTGAACTCCGTCCTCCCGCTACGCCACCAGGAATAATGACATAACGAAATTGCTGATTTGTAAGCAAATAACTCGCTACAAGTTCTATTTTGCCAACATAAAAGCGTTGGTGAATTGTATAGGTTGTTCCACTGATTACTTGAGCATAAGGTAAACTTACCACTCTCCCCGACTCACTCCAATACACCCTAATATCTGCTTTATCTAAAACTTCTTGTGTAATTTTGGGAGCGGAAATATTTCCTAAATACAGTCCAGGACTTCCAGAAAAAGAGGTAGTTATCCAAGGAGAGTAAATAACATTGGCTGTTCCTGTTGCACCCGTTGCTCCCGTTGCCCCTGTTGCTCCTGTTGCTCCCGTTGCTCCAGCAGGTCCAACTTCACCTTTTTCTGTTTTACAAGCAACAATAAATAAAAAAAAGGTAGCTAATAAACTTAGCGATAATATGTAATTCTTCATGTTTGCACAATTAAGAGTTAAAACTAATTTTAAGCTTCAATCCGAAAAATTAGTTGTCAATGTAATACAACAATAAACAATCCAATATTTTATTTTTTTCAATTACAAGAATTTATGTATTTTACGTTAATCATGTAATAGTTAAACGATTTGCGAAAAGTAATTAGTGTAATTGCTACATTTCTTAAAAGAGGATTTTCCTCCATTTTTAAAACTAATTTTATGATTACCTAAATTAGTAATCAAAACAATGAATACTCTATGATTTTAACCGTTGATATTTATAGCCGTAATACTTGGTGGAAAGCTGCATTTTTGTTTTTTTGTGTACTTGTGGGAGCAGCCTCTTTGTACATTACTGACAAATTGGTGAGTAAATTAGAAGAACGTGAAAAACAACAAATTGAATTGTACGCTGAGTCATTCAAATACACCATGACCAGTGACCCAAACCAAGATGTAAATTTTTTCTTTGATAAATTTAAGCAAGCCAACGAAAATAACACCATTCCTGTGATTTTGAAAAATGGAACGGGTTATCTCGAATCCAACAATATAGAAATCCCAAAGGAACTTTCATCCAAAGAAAAACAAGCGTTTTTGAAAGAAAAATTAGACGAAATTATGAGAGATGACAATGTTCCTATTGAGTTGGACATGGATTTCCATAAAGAATATATCTATTATGGGAACTCTCAACTGCTCAATATTTTAAGATACTACCCTCTTTTTCAACTACTTATCGTTTTAATATTTGGCTTTGCGGCTTATTTATTTTTTGATGCTTCGAGAAGGTCGGAACAAAACCGTGTTTGGGTAGGTTTGGCAAAAGAAACCGCCCATCAATTGGGAACGCCATTATCTTCATTAACGGCTTGGGTTGAATATTTCAAAACAGACCCAAGTTTTGACCCTGAAATCGTCAAAGAAATCGAAAAAGACGTTCAGCGATTGGACGTAATCACGACTCGTTTCTCAAATATCGGTTCAGTTCCTGTCTTGAAAGATGAAAATGTGGTAGAAACCATTGAAACGTTCATGTCTTATTTACAGAAAAGAATATCGACAAAAGTCTCCTTTACCCTTGATAATCAGCTACAAAGCAACAAAACACTCAAACTGAATCGTTATTTATTTGAGTGGGTAATTGAGAATATTTGTAAAAATGCCGTTGATGCGATGGAAGGCGTTGGGGCTTTAACAGTTGTATTAAAAGAATTGAAAAACGACCAAATTGCCATTGACATCACCGACACAGGCAAAGGCATCGCCAAAAAGAATCTAAGTAAAGTTTTTAATCCAGGATTTAGCACTAAAAAACGGGGTTGGGGTTTAGGATTAACACTTGCCAAACGTATTATTGAGAATTATCACGCAGGGAAATTATTTGTCAAACATTCAGAAGTAAACAAAGGAACTACGTTCAGGATTTTGTTGGGAAGTGGTGAGACTGAATAAAAACCGTAACTTTGTGAACCTTATCAAATAATCAAATGACCAAATATTTAGAAACACTCAATCTTAAAAAAATCTTATTACTCGGATTATTTTTCAGGTTATTAGCCATCATTTTTTCCAAAGGTTACGCCTTTACTGACGACCACTTTGAAGTAATAGAAATCACTCAAAACCTATTAGATGGCTTAGAAACGCCATTTCCAAACTTCCCAAAAGGTACCATTTATTTGTTCAGTTTGGTTTATCCTGGAGTTCATTACGTTATTTTTGGATTATGCGAATTCGTGGGAATATACAATCCAGAAGTTAAAATGTTTGTGGGTCGTTTAGTACATGGTTTGTTCTCATTATTAACCATTTATTACGGTTACAAAATCACAGAACGCCTGACTAATCGTGCTAATGATGCCAAAATTGTGGGGCTTTTATTAGCCATTTTCTGGGTTTTACCGTTCTTATCAGTACGTAATTTACGTGAACTCGCCTGCGTTCCTCCACTTTTGATTGGCTGTTATTATGCCCTTGAAAAGAACTTAACTACAAAACATATTTTATGGTCGGCTTGGTGGTTTACTATTGCTTTTGTGTTTCGTTATCAAATAGTTTTTATTCCTTTTGTAGTTGGACTCAATTGGCTTTTGAGCAAACAAAATTGGCAAAAAGCTCTCATTTTTGGAGTTTTGATGGGCGTATTTTTCATGCTTACACAAGGACTTTTAGATTATTTTTATTGGGGAAATCCATTTGCATCTATCCAAGCCTATATCGAATATAATAGCGATTCAACTAATATTTCGGCTTATCCAAATGGCCCTTGGCACCGTTATATTGGTACAGTAGCAGGTTTATTTTTAGCATTTCCGTTTCTTTTGTTATTGGCAGGATATTTCAAAACGGCTACACAAGGCGGTTATCGGGCAGTTTTCTTTTGGGCATCGTTGTTCTTTTTTGCTTTTCATTCATATTATGCCAACAAGCAAGAACGTTTTATTATGCCGTTTTTGCCCTATTTTATCATTTTAGGAACGATTGGATTTAGAGATTTATATGAACAATTTAGTGAGAAAAAATGGCTTCAAGGATTTACAAAATTTGCCATTATTTGGGGTTTAGTGTTGAATACCATTCTGCTTTGTGTTTTGTCGGTAACTTATACAAAACGTTCAAGAGTTGAGAGCATGAATTATCTCCGTGAGAAAGGAGATTTGAACAATTTTGTGCTTCAAAACTATGAGTTTTCACAACCAGAAGCTCCATTTTACCTACAAAAACGCTACGATTATTACACGGTAGATACGCACGAAAAAATGGCAGATTTGCCTAATCAGTTGAAATTAGGCAAAAAAGTAAAGCCAAATTATATTATTTTGGTAGGGAATTCTGACTTAGAAAAGAGATTGGCAGAAATGAAAGCGGTATTTCCAACGATGGAACACGAAATAGATATTGAACCGAGTTTGGGGGATAATATTGCGTATTTACTGAATCCGTCGCATAATCATAATGAGACATTTTATATTTATAAGATTAGGGATTAGTAGTCAGGTTTTAAGTGTTAGTTTTTGGGCTTCAGGTATTTTCTAACACCTAAAAACCAAAAACTAACACCTAAAATATCAATCCTCTGGAAAAGGAATGTAGATAAAACTGGCAAAATCTTTATCAAGTACAAAAAGACAACAAAATTCGTCTGGGTCTTTATAGCTTGATTTAAAAACTTCGATATTTTCCTCCGCAATAATCTCTCTCTGCACAAATTCCTCCATCATGGAAGCATGATAATTCCACTGATTTTCACTCATTTCTCCAATTCCGATTAATCGCTGTCCAACGGCAACAGGAGTTTGAGAAACGGCAAAAACTGGATATTTAGAAAAACCTCTCGTCCTGATTTGATAAGATGCTTCCTTTAAAAACTCAGCAACCAACGCAAAGTCAGTTGAAATAACACCCAAATATTTACCATTCAAATCTGGTGAATTGGGAGCATTAGATATGGCTTGATAATCTTCTAACATAATTTTAGGGGTTAGGATTTAGTAATTAAAATTTAACGGAACTATCAACTATTTGTCGCAGACAAATTTAGACCACAGATTGAACGGATTTCACAGATTTACACTGAGAAGCACAGTCAGAAAAAATAAAGAAAAATCAGTGAAAATCAGTACAATCTGTTTCATCTGTGGTCTATCGTTTGTCTCGTGACAAACCATTTATAGTTCCGAAATTTAATACCAAAATCCTAAAAACGTGCTGCACTTAATAAACTTAAATCCTTATAATTCATGCCAAATTTTTTGGCGATAATCGCATTGGTAACGCTTCCTTTGTGAGAGTAAACACCTTTCATAAAGGATTTGTTCGCAAAGATAGCTTCTTCAATTCCGCCTGTTTTGCCTGTTTTCAAGAGAAAAGAAGTGAAAATATTACTCAACGCTTGGCTGGCTGTATGCGCCACTCGTGATGGAATATTAGGTACACAATAGTGAATCACATCATATTTACGATAAATAGGATTATCATGCGTAGTCATTTCTGACGACTCAAAACAACCACCTTGGTCGATACAAACATCAATCACCACCGAGTCAGGCTTCATCAAAGAAACCATTTCTTCGGTTACGATACAAGGTGTAAAACCATCTTCAGCTCTTAATGCCCCAATCACAACATCAGCCTCTATAATCGCTTGTGTAAGCGTATTTGAGTCAATAATACAGGTATAAATATTTTGTCCAACAGAATATTTTAGTCGTTGAAGTTTGAAAATATCTTTATCAAAAACTTTTAAATCTGCTCCCAAACCAATGGCAATTCGGGCAGTGTATTCAGAAACCGTTCCAGCTCCTAAAATCACCACTTTAGTGGGTGGCACACCCGTAATTCCGCCTAAAATTACGCCCATTCCATTATTGGCACTGCTCAAACATTCGGCAGCAATCAACATGACGGTACTTCCTGCAATTTCAGACATGGCTCTGATAATTGGCATTCCGCCCACATTGTCTTCAATGTATTCGTAGCAAAGACCTGTGATTTTTTTTCGGTTCAATTTCTCAAAGTATTCCTTTGTCATTCTTGGAAGATTCAACGAAGAAATAACCGTAGAGCCATTTTTTAAATATTCTATTTCAGCATCCGTAAGCGGTTGAACTTTCAAAATAACATCGGCATGAAAAACCTCTTCGGCAGAATAAGCAATGGTAGCTCCTGCATCCGAATATTGCGTATCAGTAAATTTTGCGGCTTGTCCTGCACCTGTTTCAATCAAAACTTGGTGTCCATTACGTACCAAAAGACCAACAGCATCGGGCGTTAATGAGATACGGTGTTCTTGCATGGAAACCTCACGAGGAAGACCAATAAAAAGACTTTTGGCATTTTGTTTTGTCCAAACCAATGCTTCTTGAGGCATTAATCCCGACTGGGCAAGCACTTCTTTAAAACCTGAGGGGTGAGGCATAATTTGATTTTAGCGTTTTGATAATAAGCGAAAAGCGATTTGCGATAAGCGAATATTACAACCGACCAACTTCTCTGATTTTGTAGTAATGTATTTCCGTTACTGCATAAAAATACGTTAAACCCCTACTTTTTCCAAATTTACAATTCTTCCACCATCTTCTTGTACCTGAATCTCTATTTTTAAGTATTTGGTTGGTAATAGATTGGCAATTTTTGAAGGCCACTCAATGAAGCATCTTTCACCCGAATATAAGTAATCTTCCACGCCAATATCCATGGCTTCATCTTCGTTTTTGATTCGGTAAAAATCAAAATGATAAATATTTTCGCCACGTTTGGTAACGTATTCATTCACTAACGAAAAAGTCGGACTCTGGACGTGACTCGTTACCACTAACACCTCACAAATTGCTTTAACGAGCGTAGTTTTCCCCGCTCCCATCTGTCCTTCAAAAATCCATACGGGTGTTTTTTGTCCAAAATCAATAATAGATTTGGCAACGGTTTTAATTTCTGATAATGAATTGTATTGTATTGATTTTGTGTTCATTGTGGTTTGTCAAATAGATACTTTTAGGATTTCCATAAAATCATCTATCGAAATAATATTAACTTGTGGAAAAGGAATTTCTTTCAAAACATTGAAATGCCCATCATTTGTTACAATAAAATCTGCATTACTTGCAATAGCACAATCTACAAACTTATTATCATCGGGGTCATTTTTGATAAGTTCAAAAGCGAAATAACGAGTGATTAATACTGAATTAGCAGCATTTTCAATTACTTCAAGTGTATTAGTCGCTAAGAATTGACTGGAATATTTTGAAAGGATTTCTGCATATTCATCTAATATTTCAGTAGTTACACAAATTTCATAACGTTCTTCGATAAAAGATTTAAAAATGAGATGATACGGGGAACGGTCAGAAACCGAAACCAATAAAATATTAGTATCTAAAACTATTCTCATTATTTTTTATAAGGTGTCCGCAAATGACTGCTTAATAATTCTTGAATTTTAGCATTATCCCAACCTTCATTATCCCAAATTTTATTGGCTTCTTCGATAGCTTTTTCTGCAAAATATTGGGTTATTATCACCTTAATATTTTGCCAATCTGCTACATCAACAGGACGAGCAAACATCTGGAGAAGTTCCAACTGAGGTTCTGAAAGGGGGGCTTGTATCTTTGTCATGTTGCCTTTATTTTAAACAAACTTAGCTTTTTTCAAGTAAAAAATCAAGTTAAATAACTACCCTAAAAACTGATTCAAATAGTTTCTTGCCGTTAAAATCGCAGATTCTACATCTTCTGGTGAACCTTCGTAGGCTTTGTCTTCTACCTCAATGACAACTGGACCTCGGTAGCGAACGTCTGTCAAAGCGGCAAAGAATTTCCCCCATTGAATATCCCCTAAACCTGGCAATTTCGGAGAATGATATTCTAATGGATTTGCCATAATTCCCACTCGATTCAGTTTGTCGAGATATACTTTGGCATCTTTTAAATGGATATGATGCAAACGCTCACGATAATCATAAATCGGGCGAGTGTAGTCCATCATTTGCCATAGTAAATGCGATGGGTCATAATTTAAACCCAACGTTGCCGACGGAATCATGTCAAACATTTTATCCCAAATTGCTGGGGTCGTTGCTAAATTTTTCCCGCCTGGCCATTCGTCATTGGTAAAAAACATTGGACAGTTTTCAATACCGATTTTCACGTTTTCTTCTTCCGCCAACTTCACAATATCAGTCCAAACTTCTTTAAATTTATCCAAATTGTAAGCGACATTTTTCTGTGGGTCACGTCCGATAAAAGTATTTACAACGGGTACACCCAATTTTGCTGCCCCTTTGATAATCTTCTTGATATGGTCAACATAAACATTTGCCTTTTCCGTATCTGGGTCAAGTGGATTTGGATAATAGCCTAAACCTGAAATAGTTATATTTTTATCGGCAGTATATTTTTTGATATACGCCACTTGACTATCATCTAAAGCCTCCACGTTGATATGGCTTACACCTGCGTATCTGCGAGCGTCTGCGTTGTTGGCAGGCCAACACATAATTTCAACACATTTAAAGTTTTTCTCCGAAACAAAGTCGATAACTTGTTCAAAAGTACGGTCGGCTAAAATAGCACTTACGAGTCCGAGTTGTAACATTTTATTTTTTTTCAAATTATCAATAATCATAGTCAAGTCCCAACACATTTTTCAATTCTATCAAAGCGGGATTTTTCTCTGCTAAAAATCTAAATTTATCGGCTTGAGTATAAATCAAACTTTGGTTTTCTTGTTCCATTACGGTGGTTTCCAACTGTATTTTCGAGTTTTGAAGCGACTTCCGAAGGTACGTTATCATTTCATTTCTCAATGTTCCCGTTACTTTTTCCAATTGGATTTCATTATCGACCTGCAATTGAATAATAGTGCCTTCTAAGGTAAATTTTCGGTTGAAAATCACATATTCAGTCATCCGATTTTCCATTTGCAAATCATTCGTAAACCTGCTCCAAGCAAGCGTTAATTCATCAAATGTAAAAGCCTTATTCTGCTGAATAACAGGCTCTTGCACTTGAGAAACTTGCTGAACAACCTCTTGTTGAGCCAATGGTTTAACTATCGCTGAGGTACTTCTCAATTTCCCAATATTTGGAACTGGAGGAGATTGGTTATTGGTTACTGGTAATTGGGAATTAGGAGTTAGGACTTGGTTATTGGTAACTGGTAATTGGGAATTAGTTACTGGTAATTGATTACTGCTAACTGCTAACTGATTACTGTTTACTGCTACCTGTTCCCTGTTAACTACTTTCCCACGCCATCGCCCTCCGTGGCGGGTAGTGTCGCTAAGTTTAAAATATTAGCGATATTCGCCATTTTCAACAAACAAATCTCAACGTGTAGTTTCTGATTTTTTGCTGCTTTATAATTCAAATCGCAAGAAGAACCAATACTTAATCCCGACGCTAAAAATGAGTACGGAGCTGCTACTGATTGTTCCAAATATTTCTTCTGAACCGACTCCGAGACTTGCATCAAACGAACCGTAACGGGGTCTTTACAAACCAATAAATTTCTAAAATGCTCCAATAGTCCAACGATAAATTGATGTCCGTCAAAGCCTTTTTTCAAGATTTCATCAAACAATAAAAACGTATCTGAAACATTTGATTTCAATAAAGCTTCCGTCATTTTGAAGTAATAATCATAATCCAGAATATGCAGATTATCAAGGACTTCAGCGTATTTCAATACGCTATCTTGCGAGAAAGTAACGTTCAAGTCAAACATTGAAAGAGCATCACGCAAACCTCCATCGGCTTTTTGAGCGATAAGTTCCAAGGCTTCCAAATCTGCCGTGATTCCTTCTTTTGCCGCAATTTGTGATAAATGATGCGTCATGTCAGCAATTTGAATTCTATTGAAATCAAAAATTTGACAACGAGACAAAATTGTTGGTAGAATTTTATGTTTTTCGGTCGTTGCCAAAATAAAAATAGCATACGAAGGCGGTTCTTCTAAAGTCTTCAAAAAGGCATTAAAGGCACTCGTTGAAAGCATGTGAACCTCATCAATGATGTAGATTTTATATTTTCCTGACTGGGGAGGATAACGCACTTGGTCGATTAGATTTCTAATATCATCAACCGAGTTATTGGAAGCCGCATCTAATTCATGAATATTAAATGAGGCATTATTTTGAAATGATTTACACGATTCACATTCTCCACAGGCTTCTGCTTCTTGCGTAAGGTTCTGACAATTAATGGTTTTAGCTAAAATCCTTGCACAAGTTGTTTTACCAACTCCACGGGGACCACAAAACAAAAAAGCCTGAGCTAAGTGATTGGTACGAATAGCATTCTGAAGGGTTGTGGTTATATGCGATTGACCCACGACGGAGTCAAATAATTGCGGGCGATATTTACGGGCTGAAACTACAAAATTTTCCATATACAAATATAAAACAAAAGTTTATGAGTTTTAGATGTAAATTGGTTGAATAGTATGTTTGGAAGAGTTTGTGTATTTCTGTAGTAATTTCAAAATAATCATTAGAATCTGAAAATAACACTTTGAAATGTACGTATTATATACGTACATTTGTATTGCTAATTCGTACGTCTATATTTAACGTTCGTAAGAGAAGAATTTTAGAAAAAAAACCTTAATCACCATAAACAATAATACATGACTAAAAACAACGTAATTTCAAATACAGACATTGGTATAATTTAATAATTAAGAACATAATAGTTTAAAGCTCTCACAAATTAGCTTAACTTGTTTACAGTTACTTAATTTCAGTATATATAGAACAGCAGAAATATATACTTATTAATGAAGGTTGAATTTAGCATAAAATTATAATTACCCAGTAGCCTAAATGTTGAGTGGGTAATTATATTCAAGATAACTAAAGCTAAGTAATTCAAGTATTTGCATTAATAAGTACATAATTCCGTAAAATAAGAAAAATAAAATGGCAACAGTAATTAATGACAGGATTGATGTTCGGATTAGCAAAGAACAAAAAGAGTTCGTTAAGTATGCTTCTGAAATCAGAGGATTTAAAAATCTGACTGAATTCATTATTTTTTGTGTGAATAAAGAGTCAAATGAGATTATTGCCGAAAATAATCTCATACTTAAATCATTAGAGGATAAAAGAGTATTTGTAGATGCATTATTAAATCCACCAGCACCTAATGAAAAACTTAAACGAGCTCAATTAAATTATTTAAAATTTGTTGAAGCGCATGAAATTAAAGATTGAAAAATTAGAGAGTATACACGTAAAAGAGGAGTTTAGCTGTGGTTATGACTTGCTTGACAACTACCTTAAAAGACAAGCTAACCAAGATATAAAACGTAAATTATCATCTTGTAGCGTTTTAGTAGATGAACAAAATATCGTAAAAGGATATTTTACACTGTCTGCCAATTCAATAAGAAGGCAAGACCTTCCAGAGGAATTAATAAAAAAACTACCTCCGAGTTATTCAGATTTACCAGTAATACTCTTAGGAAGAATTGCGATTGATAAGAGTATTCAAGGAAATGGATTTGGGGAAAATTTACTTTTACATGCCCTTAAAAAGTGTTTGGATTTATCGAATCAACTTGGTATTTTAGCAGTTGTTGTTGACCCAATAGATAGTAAAGCGATTAGCTTTTATAAATCCTACAGTTTTATAGAATTACCAACTTCAGATAAAATGTTTTTATCAATGAAAACTATCGAGCAACTTTAGATATTAGAAAGGGATAGCCATGATGTATGACTATCCCTTTTTAATATCTAAAGATTTAATTTTAATCAATTTTCTACTTCCGCCCATAATCCGCTGGATTTTCTCCCCAAAATTCGGTTTCCCATTTCAATATTTTATTGGCATAAGTATTGTCTTTTAGCCATTGTTCGCCTCGGTCTAAAAGCTGAAAAAGTTCTTCGTTCTTTTTGTTACGCTCTAAATTGGTCTTGACTTTTTTATTTTTCACCCAAGAAATTGCCGTTTTTGAATCGGAATAAATGGGCAAGTCTGAATTGTGTTTTTTTAAGAAAGCCAAACCATGAACAATGGCTAAAAACTCGCCAATATTTACCGTTCCTTGCGGAAAAGGTCCCATTGAAAAAAGCACTCTTTTTGTTCCTGTTTCTACGCCTTGATATTCTAATTTTCCAGGATTTCCAGCACAGGCAGCATCCACCGAAATACTTTCGGAATTGGGCTTTCCGACCAAAGTAGCTGATTTTGTTTGCTTTCCAGTTCCGCCCGTTTGCGTTTTTTGTACCGACTGCCAATAATTTCCTTTAAAGGCATCTTCGGCTTCTTTTAAGGTATCAAATGATTTGTACTGAGCTTTCTCAAAGCCTTTTATTTGCTCTTCGGCTTCCGCCCAAGTGTCAAAAACACCCGTTGTTCGTCCTTTCCAGACGGTATAAAATTTTGCTTTTTTTGCCAATGTTATTTCGATTTTAGATATTTTAGTGAAGTCGTCATTAATTACTTTAAAGTAATTTCCCTTTCGGATTTTTTACGATTCTCACAAATTTAACTTGGTCTTTAGGAATAATTGTAGCCTCTTTCCGAATGGTATCAAATAGAAAATAATGAGCAGAATTATCTCCTACATACACTAAACTATCCAAATTCAGTATTAACTCTTTGTCAATAGATAATTTATAATGGTATATATTCTTATCGTGTAGCGTTTTATTTGCACGATAAAATCCATACAATTCAGCTGCAAGAAGTAAATAAACCAAGACTGCAAATCCAATATAAAATGGAGATTTCATCATCTTATTTATTTTCTTTTTATCAGCTTTTTTACCTAACATCAAAACTCTATACACAATTTGATAACTATTGAAATGCTTCTGTTGCCAGAGGAAACCAAGATACATCAACACCGATAGCAAACCTACGCTAAGTAAAGCCAATATAATTACCAAAGGGTTTGCCAGCGGTGCCATTAAGAAATCATTAATTTCAGAAAAGAGGAAAATGTTAATTCTGAAAGTCATGAAATAGAAAAAGTTATAGCTTATCCCTAAGAAAATAAGGAATAGATACCCACCAACACTCAGGGAAATTCCCCATTCAAAGTTTCTTAGCGTATTTTTTATTCCATCAAAGGGGTTAAAATGTTCTTCTTGGTCTAATAATTCTTCGTTCATAGTTAACTTTTTTTTATTTTACCTTTATTTTTTTATAGAGTGAGCGGTTGAGAAAATCACCCTAAAACCCACTTTCTCATTAAATTACCCCAATCTTGTTTTCAAAATCTTGATTGAAATCGCTAATAGAATTACGCCAAAAACTTTGCGTAAAACGTTCGCTCCTACCTGTCCAAGTCGGTCTTCAATCCATTGTGAGGCTTTTAAAACGATGTAGATAAATACCAAGTTCAATAAAATTCCAACTAAAATATTTACTTCTTCAAATTGAGATTTTAACGATAAAATAGTCGTCATGGTACCTGCTCCCGCAATGACTGGAAAAGCCAATGGCACAATTGAAGCTGCTTTACTGGCTGCGGCATCTTCCGACTTAAAGATATTTCTGCCCAAAGTCATTTCCAGACCAATCAAGAAAATAATTAATGCTCCCGCAATGGCAAATGAATTTATATCAACGCCAAAAAGACTCAAAATAGATTTTCCGACGTATAGAAAGGCAATCATAATTCCGCCCGAAACCAAAGTGGCTTGTTCTGCGTGAATATCTCCTGTTTTTTTACGAAGGTCTATGACAACAGGAATTGACCCTAAAATATCAATGACAGAAAAAAGAATAAGCGAAACCGAGATAATTTCTTTGAAGTTGAAGTTTAATTCCATCGTGTTTATTGTCGTTATTAAAGTTTGTTGTGTTACGCTTATCTTATATAAATTTCTCTTACTATAATTTTATTAATATTTCCTCCAAAGCTCTGATTTCATTCACTTCAATAGTAGGAAAATTAGCAATTCTAAAAGTTGTGTTTTTCCAAGAACCATATCCATTTCCAACCGTGATTCCATTGGCTTTGGTGATGGTTTTTATATCTTTAATTTGACTTTCATTTCCTGCAATTGCAATTACTGTATCTGACCGTACTTCTGGGTTTTGAATTAAGGGTTTTGTAGCACAGACTTTAGTCTGTACTGCTTCATTTTTATCATTACAGCCTAAAGTCTGTGTTACATTTTCATCAAAGATTTTATACCAACTATCAGCTTGATTCCTAATTCTTTCCGAGATTTTTGAAATATTAGGAACGTCAGCCATTATCTTATTCAAAAGATAAATATTCAAAACATTAGGCGTGTAATGTGTTTGAAATTTCTGAAAATTATCGTGAATGAACAATAAACTATTATAATATTTTCGGTCGTTGATTTGCTCTGCTCGCTGAATTGCTTTGGGTGAACAAAGCATTATTGCCATGCCCGCAGGTAAACCCAAGCACTTCTGAACTGAGGCAAACCAAACATCGCCTTGTTGCCAATCTAAAGCAATTCCGCCTAAAGATGATGTCGCATCAACGGCAATAATCGCTTCGGGGAAAGCATTTCTAAAAGGCTTTAAATCTTTAATTTGTGTACCGTTCGAGGTTTCATTTTGTGTAATACAGACGACATCTCCACAAGCGTTAATCTGCTTTAAATCAGGAAGTTCTTCAATATCAAAAGTTATTCTTTCAACTTTTGGAATGAGCTTTTCGGCATAATCTGCCCATTTTTCACCAAATGCTCCGTTATAAATATGGACACTTTCTTTTACTGTCAAAGATTGTGCAATAATCTCCCAAGCCTCCGTTGCTGACGAAATAAAACAAATAAAATATGCTTCAGGAATATTGAGTTTTTGATGTAAACCTTCGATTGCCCCACGAGTAATTTCCATACATTCGGGACTTCGGTGATTGACACTAAGAATTCCCTCCGCAAAGGCATCTTGCATATATTGAGCTACTTGTGGATATACTTTTGATGGCCCTGGATAGAAAGTTATCATATTTTGGAGGAGTATTTAATAAAGTTTTCGGAATTATATACTATTTGACGCAAAACCTCACCCCCGACCCCTCTCCGTTGGAGAGGGGAGAAAAAAGAGGTCGAACGCTCCCCTCTCCAACGGAGAGGGGTCGGGGGTGAGGTTTTTATTGAAAAAACTTGACTTCCGTCAAATTGTATATACTTCCGAAAGTTTTTCAAATACTAAATCCTAATCCCAAACACCTATTATAAAAACGCTTGAATGGCAAAATCGTAGCCACGAAGACCAAAACCGATAATAATTCCCATTGCTTTTTTGCTAATGTAACTTTTATGACGGAATTCTTCACGAGCATACACATTTGAAATATGAACCTCTATCACGGGGGTTTTCACGCCTGAAATGGCATCTGCAATGGCAATTGAAGTATGCGTAAATGCTCCTGCATTCATCAAAATCCCATCGTAAGAAAAACCAATTTCATGAATTTTGTCAATCAAAAATCCTTCGTGGTTCGACTGGAAATATTCTAAATCTACTAAATCCGAATATTTATCTTTCAAGACTTCAAAATATTGTTCAAAAGTTTGGTGTCCGTAAATTTCGGGTTCACGTTTGCCTAATAAATTCAAATTAGGGCCATTAATGATGATTATTTTTTTCTTTGACATTGTTGTTTAGGTAGTAGGTATTAGGTAAAAGGTAGTAGTTAATGATGGATTAAGTAATCTTAAATTGGATAGCTAAATGCAAAACGAATTTTCTTGTCTAAAAAAACAATTATAAATTATCTTTGCTTTTATCTAACCTAATCAATCATTCACTAATTCCTAAACCCAAATCCCCAATGAATTGGCAAAGCTATTTAAAAAATTTCAAAAGCTACCTCACTTTAGAACGTTCTCTTTCAGAAAATTCGATTGAAGCGTATTTACGTGACGTTCAGAAGCTTTGGGAATACCTCGAAATAGCTGGAGAGTTGGACATTCAGCCCGAAACGGTAACAGATAAGCACATTTTCAATTTCTTTTATTACGTCGGAGAATTGGGTTTAGAAGCCACTTCTCAAGCCAGAATGTTATCAGGATTAAAGGCATTTTTCAAGTATTTATTGTTGGAAGATATTATCAAAAACGACCCAATGGCATTGATTGTTTCTCCTAAAATTGGAAGAAAGTTGCCCGCAACTTTGAGTTTTCCAGAAATTGAAAGAATGTTAGAAGCCATTGACCTTTCCACCAATGAAGGTACTCGTAATCGGGCAATTTTGGAGGTGCTTTATAGTTCGGGGTTACGGGTTTCAGAATTGGTAGAAATGAAATTAACGGAGTGTTTTTTTGATATTGGTTTTCTCAGAATTATCGGAAAAGGCGACAAAGTTCGGCTCGTTCCTATCGGGCGTGATGCTTTGCATTATACCAAAATTTATTTAGAAAATATCCGAAAGCAACAAGACGTAAAACCCGAAGCCGAAAACCATGTGTTTTTGAATAGAAGGGGAAATAAATTAACCAGAGTAATGATTTTCCTGATTATCAAAGACTTGGCTGCCAAAGCTGGCGTTCAAAAGAATATTAGTCCGCATACATTTAGACATTCTTTTGCCACACATTTGATTGAAGGTGGGGCGGATTTGAGAGCAGTTCAAGAAATGTTAGGGCATGAATCTATTACAACTACCGAAATTTATACCCACCTCGACCGTGAATATTTACAACAAACCATCGTAGATTTTCATCCGAGGAGCAAGAAAAGGTAGGACGGGTTTCCAACCTGTCCATGTATGAAATGACAGGTTGGAAACCTATCCATGTATGAAATGACAGGTTGGAAACCTGTCCTACTTAACCCTTAATACTATTCCGTATTCTGCTCAAACTATCTGGATGAATTCCTAAATACGATGCTAAATCTTTTATGGGAATTAAACGTAAAGCATCTGGTTGATTTTCAAGAAGATGCAAATAACGATGTTCTGCCGTTTTTGAAATTAAAGTATAAGTTCGGCGAGTTTCACGAATGTATAATTGTTCGGCAATGAGGCGATGAAAACGCTCTGCATTTTTGGACGTTTCTAATAATTCCAAAACAGGAGGATAATACAATCGGTAAGCTTTGATATTTGTAACCGCTTGAATAGAAATGGACGATGGGATTTGAGCTAAACAAGACGAAAATGAGCTAACCAAATTGCCCTGAAAACCTAAATCAACACAAATTTCTTTGCCGTCTTCAGTGATTGCCTCATATTTTACAGCTCCTTCCAAAATAAAATAAGCGTATTTTTCTACCTCTCCTCTTTTTGTCAGAAATGATTTTTTCTTAAATGAAATTTCTTCAATAATATTCTGATAAAAATTCCACTCTTCCGATGAAAAATTGGCTAATCTAAAAATAGATTCTTTTACAAGATGAATCTTATTTGAGGCTGATAAGGGCATTTTTTAATTTCTTGGTTATGGATATTTAGGGCGGTTATTTTTTGATTTTCCTGACAAATATAGGTTTTTACAGGTATAAAAAAACTACCGTTCGCTAATAGTCTCTAAAATTTGGGACTTTTAATGAACGGTATTACTTGCTGAAATCTATTTTTAGAAAAAATTTACGCTTCTGCCATTGCTTTTTCACCGACAAAAATATGTTCTTGGTGTTTAAAAAGAACGTTAAATGAAGTCAATGTTCCGTAAATTTTGGTAATATATTGTTGAAGATTTACCTTTTCTTCATCTTCCAAATTACTCGAATTGATTCGTTGTTCCATCACCCGCAGACGGTCACGCACCATCACAATTTTATGAAAGAAAGCATCAATGGGCATTTCTTTGTTTGATAAATCTTGTCTGCCAGGTTTTAAAATTAGCTTTCCACCTTTCCATTTATCGCCCAAAGGTACATTTTCGGTAATATCTGCCCACTTTTGTAATACCTTAGAAAGTGTCATTTCTACATCTAAAAGACTCACAAGGTCATTATCTTGCTCAACTTCTTCGATAACTTCTAAGGGGAAATCTAACTTAATTATTTTCATGCCAAATTGCATAAAAGTAATATTATACCCGCTTGACTTTACGTTGATTATTACACCGTCACCATACTCTGCATGACGAATTCGTGAGCCTATTCCTAATATTTTTGACATGGCAATTTGTATTTTTAAAATTAAAGTAAGGATTCTTATTTTAGTCTTTACAAAGGATATGCCATTTATGATGAATAAATAGAATTAGGATTCAACAGGCAAAAAATAGTCACTTAACTCACTAATAATCAAACAAATAGCCCCGCCATAATTAGAGCGTCAACAAACATTTTATTTTAAAATTAATAAGACAATAAAAAAGGGGCACTTGATTGTGTCCCTTTCTAAATTATAATTTTGTTATTGATTTAATCAGCAAATTCTTTAACGGCTTTTGTTTTATCTACAATCACTTCCAACGACGTTACGGCTGATGCTCCAAACCAACCTGCGGCTTGTTTGGTTGAACTGGCATTAATATTTAAAATATTAGAAGGAACACGTGCCGCTGGACGAGCAAATAAACCTGCATTGTTTAATTCCTGACGTAGTTGTGTCCAAAAGTCAAAATGGGCTTCGGTAATGGATAATAATTCGACTTTTATTTTATCATTTTCTTGATATAATTCTGTGGTTGACAAACGGCGTAATGGTCTAATAAATGCCAATGAATCGCCAAAAGAGCTTTTATTGGCAATTCCGTCATAGGCAATAACAATATTATCTGCTCCACTTCTGAGTTTTCCATTTTGATAAACTTTCACTCGGTAACAATCTCCTACGCCTTTCAAATCTCGTGCATAAAACTGTGCATCATAACCTTTTGTTGGTTTTCCATCCCCTCCTTGTCGAATATTGGCATCATCCAATTTATATACAATAGAATCAATTTTAGGAACTCTATTTAGTTTAGAAGATGCTTTATAGGTTTCCCCTTCTGCTTGTATTTCCAACGAATAAGTTCTGCCAATTACTCCCATCACTTCGGCAGTATTAGTAGGAGTCCACACGTATTTCCCTTCGTTTTTCAAATCTTTAAATTCATACACTTTGCCTAAGTTATCAGTAACTTTTACCGTAGCATTTTTAACAACTTCGGGAAGTGCTTCACTCAAAAGGTCTTGCGATTTAGTTAATTTAATAACTTGTTCACCTGCCAAATTAGTGATTGAACCATCCACCACTAAATATGGGTCTGTTTTCTGAACATCTAAGGTAATAACGTCTTCGCAACTTGTTAGAAAAAGAGCAGAAACAGCGAATAACGAATAGCGAATAAATGAATTAAAAGTTGTATTCACTTCTTGATATATATTTTGCTTTGAAATTTTCATGATAATTATTTTGACTGAATGATGATTTTTAAGATTAGGCAATTGAAAGATTTTAAAAAATACTCTTCAATCCTATAAATCATAGTTCAACTATTTTTTCAATTAAAACTTAAAATTATACGTAACTGAAGGAATTAAAGAGCCAATGATTGACAATCTAATCGCCTCACTTTTAACTATTTGTTCTGCTTGTTGCTGAGAATCTGCAGTTGTTGAGGTTTTGGGTTGAGTATAAATTGAGAATGGATTACGACGATTATATAAATTATAAACAGAAAATACCCATTCTGATTCGCCTTTACCAAATAATGCTTTTTTGTTTTTCTTGGTAGCTGAAATATCCAAACGATTGTAAACAGGCACTCGAATATTACCACGTACACCACCTTCGGTAATACCATAAGTTAAGCCTTCCACAACGCCCTGACGCTCAGGTAAAGAGTATGGAACGCCCGAAATGAAGGCAAAATTTGCCCCAAAACTCCATTTTTTGTTCAATTCATACTGCCCTACAACATTCAATGTATGGGTTCTGTCAAAACGATTTGGATACCACTTTCCTTGATTCAAACCTTCCACTTGGCGTTCGGTACGTGCTAAAGTGTAACTTGTCCAACCAGTCAATTTTCCTTTATTTTTCTTAATGAATAATTCAACGCCATACGCACGACCTTTCCCAAACATCAAATCTTTTTCAAAAGTAGGATTCAAGAAAAGATTGGCACGGTCGGCATAATCAATTTGATTTTGAAAATCCTTATAATAAACTTCCAAAGAGGTTTCGTACTCGTTTTCTCCAAAATTCTTAAAATATCCTAAAGCCACTTGGTCTGTTAATTGAGGCTTAATATTATTGGTACTTGAAGTCCAAACGTCCAATGGAGTTGCTGCTGCGGTGTTCGACATCAAGTGAATATACTGCGTCATTCTGTTATAACTGGCTTTCAATGAGCTATTTTCACCTGTTTCTAATTTCAGATTGAAGCGTGGTTCAAAATTACTGTATGATTGAAGGATTTTATTTTTATCATTTACCTTCGTCACAAGGTCATATCCAGAAGGGTATGTATCCGAAAATCCTACAAATTTTCTTTCGTAATAAACGTCTTCGCTACTTTTATAATCGTACTTTGAAAAACGAACGCCATATTGAAGTGATAATTTAGGCGAAACTTTCCATTCATTTCCGATATAGGCAGAATATTCAATACCATCTTTTGGAGGTGAACCGAACGAACGCACATCACTCTGAGAACTCGCCGTTGCTGAACCTGGCGTAAAACTATACGTCAAGACTTGTCCGCCAAAAGTAAGGGTATTGTTGGGAGAAATATAATACGTAAAGTCAGGCTTAAAGCTCAGGTTTTCAATATTTGAAGTCCAACGAAAACGGTTATTAGGACGCACATTTTCTAAGTCAGAATCCAATAAATAATCATAATTACTATAAAATGCCGTTGTGTTCAGGAATAATTTAGAACTGAAAACGTGATTCCAACGAGCAGATAAAGTGCTATTTCCCCAGTTGAAACCGAACTGATTTCCAAAAACATCACGTCCAAAATATCCCGACAAAAACACCGTATTATTCTGATTGATATTGTAGTTTACTTTTGCCGTAAGGTCATAAAAATTAAATTGAGTATTGGCATTATTACCCGTCAGGAACGGTTTTGCCAAAATATCCGCATACGAACGACGAGCCGCCACAATAAACGAAGCTTTGTCTTTTATGATTGGTGCTTCAATAGATAAACGACTGAAAATAAAACCAATACCTCCATTTACTTCTAATTTTTTAGCATTCCCTTCTTTCATTCTTACATCTAAAATTGAAGAAGCACGTCCACCATATTGAGCAGGAATTCCGCCTTTAATCAATTTTACATCTTTTACAGCATCTGGATTGAAGATGGAGAAAAAACCAAAAAGGTGAGAAGAATTATACACAGGAGCATCATCTAAAAGCACCAAGTTTTGGTCAACTGCACCACCACGAACATTGAAACCCGTAGCACCCTCTCCCACCGTAGAAACCCCTGGCAATAATTGAATGGCACGAACTAAGTCAACTTCACCCAATAAAGCAGGAATCTTTTTGATGGTTTTCATTTCAACTTTATTGACAGACATTTCAATCTCTTTCACATTATCATCGTCACGTTTGCCCTTTACCACAACTTCCTCCAATTCTTGACCATCCTCTTGCAATTCTAAATTGAGCGTAAGGTTTTGGTCATTCAGTTTAATATCTCTGTATGCTTTTCGATAGCCAACTGAAGTAATGACCAAAGTATAATTCCCTTTTGGTAAAGTAAGAGAATAAAAACCGTAGGTATTTGTGGTAGTACCCGTCAGCAATTCTTTCACAAAAACGGAAGCACCAATTAAGCCTTCGCCATTTTTGTTGTCTTTTACATAACCACTAACGGTAAGTTTTTCATTTTGAGCAAACAAACCTAAAGGGAAAAACAATAACATTAAAAGAGGTTTTTGAATAAATTTCAGCATTTGAATATTAGAATAGTTAAAATTATTATTTTTATTTCAGTTTAATATTAAACGTATTTCAAATAGATTTAGTTATTATTTTCTTATTTTTTTTCATTTACTGACAAATCAAAAAAATCATCTTACTGATTTACAAGCACTTAAAAAAATACGATTTTTTTTCAACTTTATAATCAATGTATTATGACAATTCAAGAACAATAAACCTACATTTGAATAGTACAAAATTACTTTTTAGCCTCAATCCAAACCTCAATTATTTGATAAACGGTTATTAAACCATAACTCTGACAAACACTTCTATTATTACCCCTATTGGTTATCACTTATTTTACATTCTCTTTATATAAGATTGCGGAACTGTATACTTATTAATGCAAGTCCTAAAAACCTCACCCCCAGCCCCTCTCCGATGGAGAGGGGAGCATTCTTCCGCTTTTTTCTCCCCTCTCCATCGGAGCAGGGCTGTTAAGT